>JBKKDD010000117.1:0-2856 GCA_046708705.1 Miltoncostaeaceae bacterium
TAGCAGAACGACGCGTTCGGCGAGTAGAAGCCCCACGTCACCGTCAGCGGGTCCGCCGGCCGCAGCGCGGAGATCGGGTGATCCGGCTGCAGGAACTCCATCGAGGTCACCTGCCAGCCGTCCGCCAAAGGAGCGACGAACGGGTACAGGCCACTCGTGATCGTCCCGTCCAAGTCCGTCAGGTAGCGCAGTTGTCCGCGCCCGACCACCTCGATCCCCTCGCCGACTGTCGCGGTCGTCCGGATGAGGGGCGATCCGCCCACCGACGTCGTCGCGGTCAGCACGCCGTCGGTCAGCTCAAGGGTTGTCTCGCCCTCCTCGGCCGGCACACCTCGCGCAGCAACGTATTCGCGCATCTCGGCGTTCGAGTTCAGGTAGTGGGTCCACCACCTCCCCGGCACTGCTCCGTCCGGCGTGTCGTGGCCGACGAGGTCGGCACCGGCGTACGTCAGCGAGTACGGCTCGAAGCCGGACGTCTGATCAGCCGCGTCGACCACGTACTGGTTGATGAAGCACTGCCCGGTGTCCATCATCTTCAGGCTGTCGGGCACGAGCGTGCGGACCGCCGTCGGGTCTGCGGGAACCCACGTGAAGTAGAGCATCCGGCTGTTGGTGACCATCTGCGGCGCGTGAAGACGCGGCATCGTTACCCCTTTTCGATATTTAGCACGACTGGTTCGATTGACACGCTATACCTCGGGATGGCCGAACGATCTTCGGAACCAGCAGGCATCCAGGCAAGCCGTGGGGCCCGACGTGGGTCATCTTCGCCCAGCCGCGATGAGTTGGTAGGGTGAGCCGGTCTGAGAAGGAAGGTTCGCCATGCTCCGCCTGAGAGTCCTTCGCGTAGCGCTCCCGATAGCGCTGCTCATCGCCGGCCTACTGCTGCTGGTCCCTGGCTGAAACTGACCGCCGCCCCCGGCGGGGGCGACTCATCAGACGACATCGACAGCATCGGGGAGCCCTGCCCCTCGAGGGAGCGGCGGGCCACCCAGGGCGGCTCGCCAAAACCTCCCAAGGGACGCGACGTGCGGCGGCCTCTCAGTGGCAGAGTTCGACGACCGCTACAAAACCTCCGAAGATCATTCGCTTGCCGTCGAATGGCATCGGGTTCGCATCCGGCTGGACCGGATCGTCCATCGCCTTCTGCATGCCCGCGTCTCGGGTGGCCTTGTCGGGCCATTCGATCCACGCGAACACCACGGTCTCGTCGTCCTTCGCCTGCAACCGCCCTGCGGAAGTCCGTGACCTCGCCGTCGGGACGTCGTCGGTCCAGCACTCCAGCACCCGAGTCGCCCCGAACTCGAGAAACGCGGCGTCGCCCCGTCCGCGTGGTCGACGAACTCCTGCTTCCGAGCGGTCGGGACGGCGATGAGGAAGCCATCGATGTAGGTCATTGCCTGCCTCCTGTGTTGGCCTTCATCGGTCCGCTTCCCGCGGGCAGCATTCCCAAACCGATCTGCCGGCTGTGGAAACGTCCACCTCTCACCCCGGAAACGAAACGCCCACCCGTCCGAACGGGTCGCGCCGAGGCCCATCACGACAGGGAGCAGGGATCCCCAGCAGGGGCAACCTCCAGGTGCGCTCCCTCAGCGTCGCAGGCCACGCACCCCGAACTCGCAGCGGTTGAGAGCGGGCGACCGTCCCAGATCGAGCCGATCGGCGCGCCGTCCGCGATCGGCGCTGAGCACCCGGTCACGACCCCTTCCACAGGTGAGACGGTCGACCGAGCCGTCCTTCGCGACGAGCCGATCCGGACCGTCGCCGCCACTCAGCCGGTCTCGCCCGCGACCTCCGATCAACAGATCGGCACCGCGCCTGCCGTCAAGCCGGTCGGCACCGGCGCCACCAAGCAGCTTGTCAGGGCCTGTGTCACCGAAGAGCCGGTCGGCTCCGGGCCCACCGACCAGCAGGTTCCCCCGCGTGACGGGTGCGACCAACGCCGAGAACAGCGGAGCCGGCAGGTCCACGAACCCGCGGTTGCGGTCGGCGATCAGGATGTCGGCGCCCGCACGCCCGTCGAGCCGGTTGCTCCCGAGCCATCCCTCCAGGATGTCCGCCCCTGGGCCTCCGACCATGGTGTCATCGCCCTCGCCGCCGACGACCCTGTGGATGTCGGGGCCGAGCAGGTCGCCCTCGTTGGGCTCCCCGTCGTTGGCGATCCCGTCAAGGGTGAGGCTCAAGGCGTTCTTGCGACGTTGGTAGGAAGCGTTCGCGCCACTCCACCGGTCGGCCCCGTCGATGACGAGGAACGCCTGGATGAAGTCGCCGGGATCGCCGCCCCCGACGATCAGATCGTTTCCGAGGTGGTCGTTGATCAGGTCGTTGCCAACCCCACCGTAGATTTGGTCGTCGCCGAGCGAGCCATCAGGTTGGTCGTTCCCCGCGCCGCTCCGGATGACGTCGTTGCCAAAACTCGTGACCAGCCGGTCGTTGCTGTCCCCGCCGTCCACGATCATCGGGACGGTGAAGTCATCTCCGACGCCCGGCACCGCGGTGCCCGAGTTCAGCGAGTCGTTTGCGCCACCCAGGTCGACGCTGATCAGGGTGGCGCCCCCGGTCACCGTGCACGTCGCGCCCGCGGGATAGAAGATGTCGTTGACCGTGACGGCAGGGATTCCGGCGACGCATCCCGCCCCGGGCGCGATGTCCGTGGCCCGGACGCGGAACGTGCCCGTGGCCGAGTCGAACCCGACGCCCACCTCGTCCCTGACGGCCGAGCCCACGATGCGAAGCTCCGTGCCCTGGACGCTGACCGAAACGGCAGCGCCCGCGAGCGGTGTCGCGACGACCCCGAGTACCGCAACCGCGGGTTCGTGGACCTGCCGGCTCCGCTGTTCTCGGCGTTGGTCGCAC
>JBKKDD010000118.1:0-9114 GCA_046708705.1 Miltoncostaeaceae bacterium
TCAAGCTCATCCGCCTTGCGGCTCTCGTAGTTCGAGAAGAACACGAACCCCTCTGAGTCCCATCCGCGCAGCAGCACCATGCGCGCCGACGGCACGCCCGACGCTGTCGCGGTGGCCAGCGCCGCGGCCTCGGGCTCGTGCACCCCGTCCATCCTGGCGCGCTCCAGCCACGCGGCGAACTGGACGAACGGATCCGGACCGAGATCGTCCTCGCCGAGCGGGACGATGGGCCGGGTCGGCGAGGACACCGGCGCCGCTACCCGCTGTAGGCCGCGAGCCCCGTCACGTCCTGGCCCAGGATCAGCGTGTGGATGTCGTGCGTGCCCTCGTACGTCACCACGGACTCCAGGTTCGCCATGTGCCGGAACACGGGGTACTCGTCGACGACACCGTTGGCGCCCAGGACGTCCCGCGCCGTCCTGGCGGTCCACAGCGCGTGCGCGGCGTTGTGACGCTTGGCCATCGAGACCTGCTGCGGCCGCATCTCGCCACGGTCCTTGAGCCGGCCCAGTTGCAGCGCCAGGAGCTGGCTGGTGGTGATGCCGGTCAGCATCTCGGCGAGCTTGGCCTGCACCAACTGGTAGCCGGCGATCGGCCGGTCGAACTGCACGCGCGTGGTCGCGTACTGCAGCGCCGTGTCATAACACGCCATCGCCGCCCCGATCACGCCCCACGAGATGCCGTAGCGCGCCTGGGTCAGGCAGGCCAGCGGAGATTTGAGCCCCTCGGCCAGCGGGAGCCGGGCGGAATCGGGCACCCGCACGTCCGCAAGCGCGAGTTCGCTGGTCACCGACGCGCGCAGGCTCCACTTGCCGTGCATCTCCGACGCGGTGAAGCCCGGGGTGCCGCGCTCGACCAGGAACCCGCCGAAGCCGTCGTCCACCCGCGCCCAGATCAGCGCCACGTCCGCGATCGAGCCGCTCGTGATCCAGCGCTTGGTGCCCGACAGGAGCCAGTCGCCGCCGTCGCGGGTGGCCCGGGTCAGCATCCCCCCGGGATTTGAGCCGAAGTCCGGCTCGGTCAGCCCGAAGCAGCCGATCGCCTCGCCACGGCCGAGCGGCGGCAGCCAGCGCTCCTTCTGCTCGTCCGAGCCGAAGCGATGGATCGCGTACATCGTCAGGGCGCCCTGCACCGACACGAACGAGCGCAGAGCGCTGTCGCCGCGCTCCAGCTCCTGCATCACCAGTCCGTACGCGACCGCGCCGAGGCCGGGCAGCCCGTATCCGGTCAGGTTCGCGCCCAGCAGCCCCAGATCGGCCAGGCCGGGCAGCAGCTCGCGCGGGAACCGGCCCTCCCGGTTGGCGTCCTCGATGATCGGCACGACCTCACGGTCGACGAAGGTGCGGACCGTGTCGCGCACCAGACGCTCATCATTTGTGAGCAAACTGTTGGTATCAAAGTAGTCCACGCCGGTGAACGCGCCCATCCGGTGAGCGTAGTGATCGGCTGTACGATCTGCATCCAGGGCGGCGAACACGCACCGAGCCGACGGGCGTCCCGGGCAAAGCTGCGCTACCGTGATTTCCGAAGCTGATCCACCGTCAGCCGCACGAAAGGTCCCACCGCCATGACCGCCGAGTCCATCACCATCGAACGCGCGATGTCCGACTACCTGGCGGTCTCCCGCAACGCACACCTGTACGCCCCGGACGAGTACGAGCGTGCCGAGGCTGCAGCCTGGCAGCGGTTGCAGGAGCTGCTTCCCGACGGCGCCGATGCCGTCGGCGCGGATCTGCAGACCGCAGACGCTTAGGCGTCGGCCACGAGCCGGAACATGTCCGCCGGAAGGCCCGGTCCGCAGAGGCCGGTGTCGACGATGTAGCGCATCCCCGTGCGCTCGTCGCGCAGGTGAGTGACGAAACACGGAAGGCCGATCTCGGACCGCTCGGCGTACTCCAGGATCGTGAACGTTGTCGTCGTGGCGCCGCGGTGGCGTGTCAGGCGGGCGCCGCCGAGACCCAGGTTTTCCCGGTGTTGGATGACGAACGGGCCGTGGGTGCGCAACTGAACGACCCGCGCGCCGATCTGCGGGCGCAACCAGTCCGCGAACAGGTCCATCGGCCAAGCGTACGTACTCGCGGCACACCCGAGTCGGGTGCGCCACAATCACGCCTGTGACCTCGTCTCCGCCACCCGTGACGCCCGACCCCGCGGCGGCGCATGACGCCGGGCCGCGCCCATGGGAGTGGCTCTACGAGGTCGTGGGGCTGGGGATGTGGGCGCTGACCCGCGCCAGGTTCGGCGTGCAGGTGGTGGGCCCGGTGCCGCGCGTGGAGCTCGGGCAGCTCTGGATCGCGACCCATCGCGCCGAGACGGACGTCCCGCTGGTCGGCGGCCTCTTGACCGTCCGCGGCGGCATGTGGCGCGGAGGCGCGGCGCGCCTGCACTTCGCCGCCCGCGACGACCTGTTTACCCCGGGGGTGGTGAGCGCGGGGCTGCGTCTGCCGCCCATCGTGGCGCGCGCGGCGTGGTCGCTGACCCCGGGCACCTGGCTGCCGCGCGTGCGCGCCCATCCCATCCGCCGGCCGGTGGGGCTCAAGCTGAGCCAGGTGGTGCGAGACCTGGATCCGGGCGTGCCGCTTCAGGACGTGCTGGCGCCCCATGTCGTCGCCACCCTGCGCGCCGCAGATGGCGAGCGGCGGGCCCCGATGTGCGTGCGCGACATCCGAACGTCGGCGTCTGCCCGCGAGCTTTGGCAGGACGTGACACGCGACGACCTGACCGGGGCCCAGGGCGCGGCCGTGTGGCGCCGTCACGTCGCCCGGGCGGCCGGCGACCTGCGGCGGCTGGTGTCGCTGGTGCGTCGCGGTGAGCCGCTGATGCTCTTCCCCGAGGGCCGCGTATCCGCGGACGGCGGGATCGGCCCGATCGGAGGAGTGCTTGACGTCGTGGCACGCCGGGGCGCGCCCGCGTCCATTCTGCCGATCGGAATCGCCTACGACCCCCTCACCCGCGGGCGCACGAAGGTCGCAATCGCGGTGGGCCCCCCGATCCTCCTCGACGGGGGCCCCCTGGGCGACCGCGCGCTCGCGCGGCTGCGGCGCGCGACCCCGATTACCGTGGGTCAGATCGTCGCTCGTGAGCTCGCTGCGATCATCGACGAGGGCGGCACGACCGTCGACCGTCGCCGTCTGCTCGAGGCCATGGCGAGGATCCACGATCTGGCCGGTCGCGAGGGACGGCCCGTCGTGCCCGGGCTCGGCTCGCCGGGTCGTCGCGGACGCGGGCTCGCATCGGCGCTGCACGCCCTTGTGGCGCGCGGGCTCGTGAGCGGAGCCGTTAACGCCACGATGACGATCCGAGCGGAGGCCGTGCGCACCGATCCGGTGCTGCTCCGCCTGGCGCACGAGGACCGGGCCGTCTGGCATGCCGACACCACGGTGTCCGATCCGTAGGATCGCCCGCATGCCCCTCGCGCCCCCGGATCACGGTCGATGAGCGACCAGCCCACCCTGTTCGCCCTGCAGGACGAGGCCGTGCTGTACTTCGACGGCGGCTCGCGCGGCAACCCGGGTCCGGCCGGCTACGGCTTCGTGCTGGAACGTCCCGGCGGCGAGTCCCTGGCGTCCGATGGTGACGCGATCGGCGTGGCGACCAACAATGTGGCCGAGTACCGCGGCCTGATCGCCGGCATGCGCTGCGCGAGCGAGCTCGGCGTCAGGCAGCTCAAGGTGTTCGGCGATTCGAAGCTCGTCATCGAGCAGATGAAGGGGACGTGGCGCGTGCGCGCCGAGGGCCTGCGGGCACTCCACCAGGAGGCGCGCACCGCCGCGCGTGCGTTCGACGCCATCACCTTCGAGCATGTCCGGCGCGGCGGCAACGCCGAGGCCGACCGGCTGGCCAACGTGGCCATGGACGAGGCCGGGGGCCACAGGTAGCCCGATGGTCCGGGGTCCCGGTGGGTGGGACCAGGGACCCCGGTCGATCGAACGCAATAACGGCGTGTGCGTCCTTCGCGAGGTCCAGGCTTGAGAGGTGCGCCGCGAAAAGCGGTATCGCACCAAGTCCGGACAAGCGCCAGGGCGCAAATCGTCACGCGCTCGATGCATTAGCTTCTGCTGGGCCGTGGCTCGTCGAGAGGATCTTGGATGAGGCGTTGTGGCTGATCGAATGCGCGTGATGGTCGTGGATACGCAGCCGCTCGTGCGCAGCGGCATGCGGGTCGCGCTGGACGACGACGGGGGCTTCGAGGTCATTGCGGCGGGGGCGACAGTGGAGCAGACCGCCGGTCGCGCCGGGACGCGCGGTCCCGACGTGGTCGTGTTGGGCGCATCCGACGCCCCGGACGCGATCACGGCGGTCCAGGAACGGTGGCCGCGAGCCAGGCTGCTGTGGATGACCGCGACGGCAGATCCGCTCGCGGCGCGGCGCGCGTTCGAGCTGGGCGTTACCGGGATCGTGCTGCGAACGGTGGAGGACGACGAGCTGGTTCGCGCGGTGCGGTCGGTGTCCGCGGGCGAGCGCTATGTGACGCCCGCCGTGGGGGCTGCGCTTGCCGGCATCGTTCGCGACCGGGAGGGGTTGGCCGGGCTGTCGGCACGGGAGCAGGACGTGTTGCGGCTGCTCGCCCTGGGGCTGACCAACCGTCAGGTCGCCGAACGTCTCGTCGTCAGCATCCGGACCGTCGAGGGCCACCGCGCCCATCTGATGGCCAAGCTCGGGGTGACCTCGCGCGCCGAGCTGGTGCGCCATGCGCTGACGACGGGGATGCTGGACGACGATATCGCCGAGGGATGACGCCGGTCAGCGCCCGGGCGCGTCCGACCTCTCGTGCGCCGCCGCCGCCGCGAGCTGATCGAGCCGCAGCGCCAGCTCGACCGCCTGCGGCTTGAGCTCGGCCGGCGCACGGTCGGATACGAACCACGCCTCGTCGCGCAGGATCTCCAGGCGGTCGTGGGCGTCGGGCGTTCGCACAGCCACATCTGCGGCGGCCTGCAGCCGCACCATCATCGTCCGCAGCTCCTCGTCCGTGGGCTCCTCATCGCGCTGACGGCGTCCCAGGATCCACCACAGCAGGCCGAGCAGCGGCAGCTTGACGCCGAGGAACGACGCGGTGACCCAGATCGACAGGGTGGCCGGGTTGCCGGCGTCCGCGGCGACGATGGCGGCGGTCGTGCCGAGCGCGACCACGATGCCCGCAACGAACGCGATCGCCAGCAGACGCATCCCCCGCAGCCGGCCGTGCTCGTCCATCGTGAACTTGACCAGCAGGCGCGTGAGGAGTCCCGGTGATGTGCTCTGCGTCGCCACGTGTCGAAGGATAGCCCCATCCGTCGCACCGGCCAGACTGTCGGTCGTCACGAGGTGTGCACGAAGATCGCTCGACCCGGACCGTCGGGACGCGGGGTGGTTTAGTCTTGCGACCCCCGTTTTGCCACGCACGGCCTGACGGGCTTCGATCGAGTCGAATCAAAGGAGCACGATGGCGAGCTACATCACCCCACCCGCGGGCGTCGAGATCCGCGGACCCGAGGTCCCCGGCATGGCCGAGATCCTCGTACCGGAGGCGATGGAGCTCGTGGCGAAGCTGCACCGGGCCTATGACGCTCGGCGCGTGGAGCTCTTGGAGGCTCGTGAGGCGCGCCAGGCCCGGCTGGATGCCGGCGAGCGGCCGGACTTCCTTGCCGAGACCGCGGACGTCCGGGCGGGCGACTGGACGGTCGCGCCGGTGCCGGCCGACATGCAGGACCGGCGCACGGAGATCACCGGCCCCGTGGACCGCAAGATGATCATCAACGCGCTGAACTCGGGCGCCAAGGCGTTCATGGCCGACTTCGAGGACTCCAACACGCCGACCTGGGCGAACGTGATCGCCGGTCAGGTCAACCTGCGCGACGCCGTGCTGCGCACGATCTCGTTCGAGAACCCGGACGGCAAGAAGTACGCCCTCACGGACGAGACCGCCACGCTGCTGGTGCGCCCGCGCGGCTGGCACCTGATGGAGAAGCACTTCCTGGTGGACGGACAGCCGGTCAGCGGAGGCATCTTCGACTTCGCCCTGTACATGTTCCACAGCGCCAAGCCCAAGATCGCGTCGGGCAGCGGGCCGTACTTCTACCTGCCGAAGATGGAGTCCCACCTCGAGGCGCGGCTCTGGAACGAGATCTTCGTGACGACGCAGGACCACCTGGGCATCCCGCAGGGGACGATCAAGGCGACGGTGCTGATCGAGACGATCCTCGCCGCGTTCGAGATGGACGAGATCCTGTACGAGTTGCGTGACCACTCGGCCGGCCTCAACTGCGGCCGCTGGGACTACATCTTCAGCTGCATCAAGAAGTTCCGGACCCGCCCGGACTTCGTGCTGGCGGACCGGGCGCTGGTTACGATGGCCACGCACTTCATGAACAGCAACAGCCTGCTGTGCATCAAGACCTGCCACCGGCGCAACGCCCACGCGATGGGCGGCATGGCCGCGCAGATCCCGATTAAGAACGACCCGGAGGCCAACGACGCCGCGCTCGAGAAGGTCCGCCAGGACAAGATCCGTGAGGCGAACAACGGGCACGACGGGACCTGGGTGGCACACCCCGGCCTGGTGGCGATCGCGTTGGAGGCGTTCGACGCGGTGATGCCGCAGGCGAATCAAATCGACAAGAAGCTCGAGGACGTCGAGATCACCGCCGACGACCTGCTGGACTTCGGTCCCGAGGGCCCGATCACCGAGACCGGCGTGCGCACCAACATCAACGTCGGCGTGCAGTACCTGGGCGCGTGGCTGGCCGGGGTGGGCTGCGTGCCGATCCGCAACCTGATGGAGGACGCGGCGACCGCCGAGATCTCACGCAGCCAGTTGTGGCAGTGGATCCACAACGACAAGGGCGTGCTCGACGACGGGCGCAAGATCGACGTCCCGATGTTCCGCACGCTTCTGGCCGAGGAGATGGAGGTCATCAAGACCGAGCTCGGCGGCGCCTACGACGCCGGCCGCTACGAGGAGGCCGCGCGCCTGTTCGACGAGATCTCAACCGCGGACCGCCTGGTCGACTTCCTCACGCTCCCGGCGTACCGCATGATCGACTGAACTGCAAGACGGGGTCTCAACCGGTCATAGCCGAGTACAGCCCGGTCGCCGGTACCCGGCGTCCGCACCCTTCGGGGTCGTGGAGATCGGCCCATCTGATCGCCACGCGAGCCGGGCTCAGCGGGTCGCCACTCGCTGTCGCGAAGCGACCGGCGGTCCGCAGCGCGTGCCAGTAGCCCGGGCCCTCACCCACGGCCACGACGCTCGGCGACGCGAGCCACGCATCCACCTGTGCCAACGCCTTCGGCGTCGGCGGGGTGAAGATCCTGGGGTGGGTGACGATCGCCAAGAACTCGTGGACGCATGGCCAGGGAAGGGCCCAGGCCCCTCGTCCCTTCGCCAGCTTCTGAACGGCTGTCGCGGCCTCCGTGTGCCACGGTCCGTCGGCGCGATGGGCGTACACAAGCACGTTGGTGTCGACCGCGATCATGCGCCGCGGCCCTCGTAGATACGGTCGCGGATCGCATCCCACGACTCGCTGGCGGCGTCAGGGTACCCGGCAGGAGAGGACGCGGGTCCGGAGACGGCGTGTGCATCGCCACCGGAACGCACCGAAGGCCGGGGCTGAGGACTCCCGCCTACACTGTCTGTCGTGCCGTCCGAAACCCCTCTGCTCGACGCGATCCGCAGCCCAGCCGATCTGCGGGGCATGTCCCAGCAGTGCCTTCCCCCCCTTGCCGAGGAGCTGCGCACAGCGATGGTCGAGACGGTCTCGACGACCGGGGGGCACCTGGGGGCCGGGCTCGGGGTGGTCGAGCTGACGCTCGCGCTCCACTACGTGTTCGACACGCCCGACGACCGGTTGATCTGGGACGTCGGGCATCAGGCCTACCCGCACAAGATGCTGACCGGACGCCGCGATCGCATGGGGACGCTGCGGCAGGGCGACGGGCTCTCCGGGTTTACCAAACGGTCGGAGAGCCAGTACGACCCGTTCGGCGCCGGGCACTCGTCGACGTCGATCTCGGCGGGGCTCGGCATGGCGGTAGCGCGTGACCTGACCGGCGGGGACCGCAGCGTGGTGTGCGTGATCGGCGACGGCGCCATGTCGGCGGGGATGGCATACGAGGCCATGAACAACGCCGGTGCCCGCAACGAGCGGCTCGTCGTGATCTTGAACGACAACGACATGTCCATCGCGCCGTCCGTCGGGGCGATGTCGGCCTACCTGGCGCGGCTCGTTTCGGGCGACACCTATCGGACGCTGCGGGAGGCGGGCAAGCACCTGGCCAGTCGCTTCCCCCGCCTGGTGTACGACACCGCCCAGCGCGCCGAGGGCTTCGCCCGGGGGATCCTGGGCGGCGGCACGCTCTTCGAGCAGCTCGGGTTCTTCTACGTGGGACCGGTGGACGGCCACAACCTGGAGCACCTGGTGCCGGTGCTGCGCAACGTCCGCGACGCCGAGACGGGGCCGATCCTGCTGCACGTCATCACGCGCAAGGGCAACGGGTACGCGCCCGCGGAGGCCTCGGCCGACAAGTATCACGGGGTCGGCGGCTTCGACGCCGCGACCGGGAAGCTCGCCACGTCCGCGGCGTCTGCGCCGGCCTATACCCGGGTCTTCGCCGACGCGCTCGTCGCCGAGGCCCGCGCCGATCCGCGCGTGGTCGCGGTCGGAGCGGCGATGCCGTCGGGCACCGGGTTGGATGTGTTCGGCGCGGCGTTTCCGAAGCGCTGCTTCGACGTGGGCATCGCCGAGCAGCACGCGGTCACGTTCGCGGCGGGCCTGGCGGCCGAGGGCATGGTCCCGTTCTGCGCGATCTACAGCACGTTCCTGCAGCGCGCGTACGACCAGATCGTCCACGACGTGGCGGTCCAGGGCCTGCCCGTGCGGTTCGCGATCGACCGGGCGGGACTCGTGGGCGCGGACGGCGCCACGCATGCCGGCGCGTTCGACCTGACGTTCCTGTCGTGCCTCCCGGGGTTCGTGGTCATGGCGCCGTCGGACGAGCTGGAGCTGATGCACATGGTCGCCACCGCGGCCGCGTACGACGCGGGTCCGATCGCGCTGCGCTACCCGCGCGGCGCGGGCGTCGGCGTCGCCCTGCCCGAGCGCGGGACGCCGCTGCCGATCGGTCAGGGGCGCGTGC
>JBKKDD010000119.1:0-5466 GCA_046708705.1 Miltoncostaeaceae bacterium
ATCTACGACGCGCTCGTGCGCCTGGCCCAGGACTTCTCGACGCGCCACCCACTTGTCGACGGGCAAGGTAACTTCGGGTCCAACGACTTCCCGGCCGCGGCGCACCGCTACACGGAGGCGCGCCTCGCCCGGATCGCCACCGAGATGCTGCGTGACATCGACGAGGACACCGTCGACCACGCGCCCAACTACGACGACAAGAGCACCGAGCCGACCGTGCTGCCGGCGCGCTTTCCGGCCCTGCTGGTCAACGGCTCATCTGGCATCGCCGTCGGCGTCGCCACCAACATCCCCCCGCACAACCTGCGCGAGGTGATCGACGCGACGGTGGCGATGATCGACGATCCGGCCATCGACGTCGATGGGCTGATGGCCCACGTCAAGGGCCCCGACTTCCCCACGGGCGGCTACATCGTGGGGCGCGCCGGCATCGCCGACGCCTACCGCACCGGCCGTGGCCGCGTGGTCATGCGCGCAAGGGCCCACAACGAGCCGCTCAAGCACGGCCGCAACGCGATCATCTTCACGGAGCTTCCCTACCAGGTTGGCACCGCGGAGTTCGTGCGCAAGATCGCCGAGCTCGCCAAGGACAAGGTCATCCCCGAGATCGCCAGCCCCGACGACGTGCGCGACGAGAGCGGGCGCGACGGCTTCCGCGTGGTGGTCGAGTTGCGGCGCGACGCGGTCCCCAAGGTCGCCCTCAACAAGCTCTACAAGCACACCCAGGCCCAGGTGACGTTCGGGGTCAACGCGGTCGCGCTGGTGGACGGAACGCCGCGCACGCTCGGCCTGCACGCGATCATCCGCCACTACCTGGACCACCAGAAAGAGGTCATCACCCGGCGCTCGCGCTTCCGGCTCAACCGGGCCGAGCAGCGGGCGCACATCCTCGAGGGCCTCCTGATTGCCCTGAACAACCTGGACGAGGTGATCGAGCTGATCCGCGGCTCGTCGGACCCCGAGGAGGCGCGCAGCGGCCTGATGAACCGCTTCGACCTGACCGAGGTCCAGGCCAGGGCGATCCTGGACCTGCGGCTGCAGCGGCTGACCCAGCTCGAGGTCGGCAAGGTCGAGGAGGAGCACGCCCAGCTCATGGCGACCATCGCCGAGCTGCGGGCGATCCTGGGCGACGAGTCGCGCGTCTACGCCGTCATCCGCGAGGAGCTCCTGGAGGTCCGGGAGCGCTTCGGCGACGACCGGCGCAGCGAGATCATCGCCGCCGAGGGCGAGATCGACATCGAGGACCTGATCGCCGACGAGGAAATGGTCATCTCGATCACCTCGAGCGGCTACATCAAACGCCTGCCCGTCACCACCTACCGGGCGCAGCGGCGCGGCGGCAAGGGGCTGCGCGGAACCAAGGTCAAGGACGAGGACTACGTCGACCATCTGTTCATCGCGTCCACGCACGACTGGCTCCTGTTCTTCACCAACCAGGGCCGGGTCTACCGCCAGAAGGTGCACGAGCTGCCCCAGGGCGCGCGGGATGCCCGCGGCCGGCACATCGCCAACGTGCTCGCGCTGAAGCCCGACGAGGAGGTCCGCCAGGTCTTCAACACCCGCGACTACGGCGAGGGCAAGTACCTGGTGCTCGCCACGCGCGAGGGCATGATCAAGAAGACCGAGTTCACGAGCTTCAACACGATCCTGAAAGAGGCGGGCATCATCGCCTTACGCCTGATCGGGGACGACGAGTTGATCGGGGCGGCCCTGACCGACGGCGACGACGACGTCCTGATCGTGTCGGCCCGCGGCCAGGCGGCCAGGTTCCACGAAAGCCAGGCCCGGCCCCAAGGCCGCGACACGATGGGTGTCAAGGCGATGACCCTCAAGCCCGGGGACCGAGTGCTGTCGCTGTGCATCGCGCGCGACGACGAGGACCTGCTGGTCGTCACCGGCAACGGCTACGGCAAGCGCACGCCCATGGCCGACTACCCGCGCAAAGGCCGCCCCACCCAGGGCGTCCGCACCATCAAGGTCACCGACAAGAAGGGCGAGCTCATCACGGCCCGCCCCGTCCGCGAAGGCCAGGAACTGCTGCTTATCTCGATGATGGGGCAGATTATCCGCATCTCGGTCGAGGGCATCCGAAAGACCGGCCGCTCCACCGAGGGCGTCCGCCTGATGGTGATGGGCGACGAGGACCAGGTCTCGGGCATCGCCCCGGTCGAGGAGGGCTCAGACCCGTTCGAGGACGAGCTCGACGAGACCGAGCCCGTCGTCGACGGCACCGAGGTCGATGTCGCCGACGCGCCGGAGGACGAGCCGCTGCAGTAGCGGGCCTCGCGGCCGCCGGCGGTTGCGGACGTCTGCGCCGTCTGAAAGCATCTAGGCAATGCCTATGCACGACCTCATGCCCGCGAGTGCCGCGGCCCGTGCCCTTGGGATCAGCCTCGACACGCTGAGGCGCTGGGACCGTCAGGGCCGGATCCGTGTCGAGCGTGACGCGTCCAACCGCCGCCTCGTGCCCGCATCCGAAGTCGAGCGGCTTCGGGGCGGTCCGCCAGCCGGTGGTTTGAGCGCCCGTAATCGACTCGAGGGGGCGGTTCGATCAGTGAGCATCGAGGGAATCGTGGCGATGGTCGACATCGACGTCACCCAGCCGGCGCGCATGGTCGCGCTGATCACGAGGGACGCCGCCGAAGATCTCGACCTGCGCCCGGGTGACCCGGTCACGGTCGTCGTCAAGTCCACGTCCGTGATGGTGGAGCGATGAGGGCGCGGCCGTGCGCGACGATCGCCGCCATGGTCCTGCTGATCGCGGGGCTCGCCGCCGGCTGCGGTGGTGACGACGACACGACGGGGACCGCCGGCACGACGCCGATCACGGTGTACGCCGCCGCCTCGCTGACGGACGTGTTTCCTCAGGTCGTGCCCGATGCCGAGTACAACTTCGCCGCGTCCGACACGCTGGCGACTCAAATCCGCGAGGGCGCCCCTGCCGCTGTCTACGCCGCAGCGAACGAGCGCCTCCCGAAGGAGCTCTTTGCGGAGAGCCTGGTCGCGCAGCCGGTCGTGTTCGCCACCAACACCCTCGTGCTGCTCGTCCAGAAGGGCAACCCCAAGGGCATCACCGGGGTGGCCGACCTCAACAAAGGCGGCACCACGTTCCTGATGGCCGACGCCGGCGTCCCGGTCGGCGACTACACCCGTACCGTGCTCAAGAACCTGGGACAGATCGGGCTGGTCGCCAAGGCCGCAAGCCAGGAGGACGACGTGCGTGGCGTCACCGGCAAGGTCGCGCTCGGTGAGGCCGACGCCGGCTTTGTCTATGCGACGGATGCCAAGGCGGTCGGCGAGGACGTCGAGGCTGTCGCGATCCCGGCCAACTCCCAGCCGCCGATCCGCTACGCCGTCGCGGTCGTCGCCAAGAGCGCGAACACCGCCGCTGCGGAGGCGTTCATCGCGAAGCTGCAGTCGCCGGAGGGCCGCAAGGCGCTTCAGGACGCGGGCTTCGGCGTGCCGTGAGGATCAGGGCGTTCGGGGCGGTCCAAGGAGCCGCCCTGACCCTGACGCTCGCGTTCCTTCTCCTTCCGCTCAGCGCGATCTTCATCCGCCCCGGCCTGGGGGAGATCGTCCGCCAGCTCGGCTCGGAGGTCGTGCTGGACGCGCTGCTCGTCACGCTCAAGACGAGCCTGATCGCCCATGCGATCGTCCTGCTGGTCGGCACTCCCGCCGCCTACGCACTGGCAACCCACCGCTTCCGCGGCCGCGATCTCGCGATCTCTGTGATCGAGTTGCCCCTGGTGCTGCCCCCCGCGGTCGCGGGCGTCGGCATGCTCGCGGCGTTCGGACAGCGGGGACTTCTGGGCGACACGCTCGACGTCCTGGGCCTGCAACTCCCGTTCTCGCAGATCGCCGTCGTGATCGCGGTGGTCTTCGTCTCCGCGCCGTTTCACATCCGTGGGTCCCTCAGCGCGTTCGAGGCCATCGACCCGAACCTGATCGCCGCGGCCAGAACCCTCGGCGCACGGCCGGGCCGGGTCTTCTGGCGGGTCGCCCGCCCCCTCGCGGCGGCGGGGCTCGGCGCTGCATCGACGCTCGCGTTCGCCCGCGGCCTGGGGGAGTTCGGCGCGACGATCATCTTCGCCGGGAGCTTCCAGGGGCGGACGCAGACGCTTCCGCTCGCCATCTACTCCGAGTTCGACCGTGACTTCAACCGGGCGCTCGCGATCGGGGCCCTCCTGATCGTCGTGAGCGTCATCATGCTGCTGGCTGCCAAGGTGGTGCCCCGATGGACCCGCTCGATCTCGACATCGCCGTCCCGCTCAGGGGGTACGAGCTCGATGTCGCCCTGACCCTGGGTCAGCGGCCGCTGGCGCTGGTCGGTCCGTCCGGGTCCGGCAAGACCACCATCCTGCGCGCCATCGCCGGCCTGATCCGCCCTGCCCGCGGCCGCATCGTGCTGGGCGCGACGACCTGGTTCGACGCCATCGCCCGCGTCAGCCTGCCGCCGGAGGAGCGTTCGGTCGGCTACCTGTTCCAGGACTACGCGCTGTTCCCGCACATGACCGTTGAGCGCAACGTCGCGTTCGCCGGCGCCTCACGCGCCGAGGGACTCCTGCGGCGACTCGACATCGCGCACCTCGCCGAGGCGCGCCCGGCCACGCTGTCCGGCGGCGAGCGCCAGCGTGTCGCCCTGGCGCGGGCACTCGCCCGTGAGCCCAAGGTGCTCATCCTCGACGAGCCCACCGCCGCGCTGGATGCCGAGACCCGGCTGACGGTCAGGGCCGAGCTCGCCGCGATCCTGCGTGAGCTGGCGCTACCGACCCTGATCGTCACCCACGATTTCGAGGAGGCGGGCACGCTTGCCGGGACCATCGGCGTTCTGGTGGACGGGCGGATCCGCCAAACGGGGACCCCGGCGGAGTTGATCGCCGCGCCGACCGACCCGTTCGTGGCGCGCCTGACCGGCGCGAACCTGCTGCCGGGCCGGGCAACGTCCGGCGCGGACGGCCTGAGCGTCGTCACCCTCGACGGCGGCGGGGTGGTGCGCTCGACCGACACCGCCGCGGGCCGGGTCGCGGTCGTCGTGCACCCCTGGGACGTCACGCTGGCCCGAGGCGAGGGCGAGGGCTCGGCGCTCAACCGCGTCGGCGGGCTCGTGGGGTCCGTGGTCGCGGTCGCGAACCGCGTGTGCGTCACCGTCGGCCCCATCGTCGCCGAGGTCACCGCCGAGTCGGCGCGGCGGCTCGGTCTCACGCCGGGTGAGCGCATCGTCGCGACATTCAAGGCGACGTCGACGCGGCTGGTGCCCCTGCCGCCAGACGTCGCCGACCGGTCCGGGAACGGGCCCGCGGCAGCGACCACTACCATCAGCTCATGACGCGCAGGACACGACGGATTGGCGTGGTGCTGGGGGTACTGTTCCTGGCCATCCCGGCGGCGCGCGCGCAGAGCGGCGCGACGTTCACCGTCCCGGATCCGACCGTCGGCGCGGCCGGCGGCGGCAGCGGGGGCTTCGGC
>JBKKDD010000120.1:0-5671 GCA_046708705.1 Miltoncostaeaceae bacterium
GATTTCGGGTGCATCGAAGCGTGGCCGCCCAGCCCGTACCGGGGCCTCGGGCGCTTCGGCCGCGAAAGGACGCGGTTTTCTATCACGACGGACCACGCGCCGCATTCACCACGGCACCTGGGCGGCCTATTCGCGGCCCTTCGGGCCACTCAACTGCTGACTGCGGCTGAATTTTTCGAGCCGAGTGCCAAATGACCCTGATCGCGTCCAGCAGTCCGGCTTACGCGGATCAGTGGGCGCCGTCCAGGGCTCCGGTTGCGTGGGGGTCGAGCTCGGTCGGGACCTTGGGGATGACGTGGAACAGGAGGTCGCGGAGTTTGGCGTTGTTCTCGCCGAAGGTCGTGACGACTTCCGCGTGGGTGACCGGCGGTGCGCCGTCGACGCCGACGTCGTAGTCGGTGATCAACGAGATGTTGGCGTAGGCGATCCCCTGCTCGCGGGCCAGGAATCCCTCCGGGTAGGCGCTCATGTTGATGACCTCCCAGCCCATCTGGCTGAACCACCTGCTCTCGGCGCGGGTCGAGAAGCGTGGGCCCTGGATGACGACGACCGTGCCGGTTTCGTGCACCGGGATGCCGATCTCCCGGCAGCCGTCGATGATGAGCTGCCGCAGGACGGGGCTGTACGGGTCCGCCGCGCTGACATGGGTGGTCACAGGCCCGTCGTAGAACGTGTCCTTGCGCCCCGTGGTCCGGTCGACGAACTGGTCGCAGACGACGAACTCGCTGATCTTGATCTCGCGCTGCAGGCTGCCGCACGCGCACGGGCCGAAGATCCAGTTGACGCCGAGCTCCTTCATCGCCCAGACGTTGGCCCGGTAGTTGATCACGTGCGCCGGGTACTGGTGGTCGACGCCGTGGCGCGGGAGAAACGCGACCCGCCGCCCGCCGATGTCACCGACGAAGAGCTTGGAGGACGGCTCGCCGTAGGGCGTGTCGACGGCGACCTCCTCCACGTCCTCCAGGAAGGAGTAGAAGCCCGACCCCCCGAACACTCCGATCTCCGCTTCGGCCACGGGCCTCTCCCCTGCGTCGTTGACGTTCGGCAACCTACCGGGACCCGTCGGGAGCGGCCCGGAGCGCTCCATGCCCGACGTGACGGATCAGCGAATCGAGGCTTCGCGGCCCCGTCGGGCCGTCGCATCGACCACGACCGCTGCCAAGAGCACCGCCGCGGTGATCATGAACTCGAAGTCCGACGAGAGCCCGAGCAATGCGATGCCGTTGGCGACCGAGCCCAGCACGAGCGCGCCGAGCAGCGCCGAGTAGATCGTCCCGCGGCCGCCGAACAGGCTGGTCCCGCCGATCACGGCGCCGGCGATCGCAAGCAGCAGCACCGAGCCCGACCCCGAGCCCTGATTGACCGCGAGCAGGCGCGAGGCGAACATGATCCCGCCCGCGGCCGCGAACGCCCCGGACATCACGAACACGAGCACCCGGATGCGATTCACGTTGATGCCGGCGCGACGCGCCGCCTCGGGGTTTCCTCCCACCGCGAACACATGCCGCCCGAACGGCGTGCGCCGCGCGACGAGGTCGAAGATCACGACGAGCGCCAGCAGGATCAGCACCGCCAGGGGAAGCCCGCGGTCGCTCGTGAACACCGCAACCGCGACGATGCCGGCCGCGCCGACGACGACGTGCCGGAACAGCATCGACGCGAGCGGCTCGCTGACGAGGCCCGCGCGCTTTCGGCCGATGCGTCGCCAATGGTCGCTGCCGATGAGCAGGGCGATCAGCAGGATGCCGATCGGCCACGCGACCGCGGCCGAGAAGAACGTGTCGGTCAGCGACAGAATCTGGTCGTCGGTGATGTTCCTGGTCCCGCCCGATCCGAGTGAGTACAGCAGGACCCCCTGCCAGCCGATCAGGCCGGCGAGCGTCACGATGAACGACGGGACCCGCAGCAGCGTGATGATCAGGCCGTGCGCGAGCCCCACGGCCGCGCCGAGCCCAAGGCCAAGCAGGATCGCGGTCCACCCGGGGACGCCGCCGTCCAGGTTTCTCACCACGCAGACCGCGGCGGCGAGCCCGGACACGGAGCCGATCGCCAGGTCGATCTCGCCAAGCAGGAGCACCCAGACCACCCCGATCGACATGATGCCGACGGCCGAGATCTGGAGCGCGAGGTTGGTCAGGTTGAAGGCGGAGAGGAACGCGCTCTCCTGCGAGTAGAAGACCGCAGCGATGATGATCAGGCCGAAGATGACCGGCAACGCGCCCAGCTCACCGGTCCGCAGGCGGAGGATGTAGGCGCCGAGGACGCCGCGCTCGGCGTCGCGATCGCGGGCGGCGATCTCGTCGGTGGTCACGCCGGCACGTCTCCCTTCGCGCCGTTGGCGGTCAGCCGCGCCCCGGTGATCGCGCCGACCACCTCCTCGCGCGTCGCGGTTTTGGCGTCGAAGGTCGCACCGAGGCGCCCCAGGTACAGGACGACGATCCGGTCGCACACCTCGAACACGTCGGCCAGGTTGTGGCTGACGACGACCACGGCGAGCTCCCGCTCACGCAGCCGCATGATCAGGTCGAGCACTTGGCGGGTCTGGGCGACTCCGAGCGCCGCGGTCGGCTCGTCCAGCAGCACCAGCTTGGGCTTGCCCAAAAGCGAGCGAGCGATCGCCACGGATTGCCGCTGGCCACCCGACAGCGACGACACGGGCGTGCGGACGCTGCGCAACGTGCGCACGCGAAGCTCCTCGAGTAGGTCGACGGCCTGGCGCTCCATGGCGAGCTCGTCCATGGCGATGCCGCCCTGGGCAGGCTCTTGCCCCAGGAACAGGTTGGCGACGACATCCAGGTTCTCGCAGAGCGCGAGGTCCTGGTAGACGGTCGCGATGCCGAGCCCGGTCGAGTGCGACGGCTTCGAGATCGTCACCTCTTCGCCCACGAACCGGATCACGCCGGTATCGGCGGCCTGGGCGCCCGAGATCGCCTTGATCAGCGTCGACTTGCCGGCGCCGTTGTCGCCCACCAGACCGACGACCTCACCGGCCGAGACCGCGAAGTCGACGTCCATCAACGCCTGGACGGCGCCGAACCGCTTGCTCACGCCGGTCATCTCGAGAACGGGGGTGCTCACGCGGGGCGCTCCTCAACGCGCAGTTTGGCCTCAAAGGGACCGGGGGTACGACCGGCGCTCGTGAGCGTACCGATCGCACCCCCGGCGTGGGGGGGTACTACTGGATGCCTGCTGCGGTGCAGGCCTCGGCGAACGCCCCGGTGCAGATCTGCGCGGCGGTGTAGAACCCGTCCGCGACGACCGTGTCCTTGACGTTCTCCTTCGTCACCGAGACGGGCGTCAGCAGGATCGACGGGACGTCGATCTCACCGTTGTTCACCTTGGCGGTCGCGTTGGCGGGCGTCGTGCCGTTGGCGAGGTCGACGGCGGCCTGCGCCGACGCCTCCGCCTGCTGCTTGATCGCCTTGTAGACGGTCATGAACTGCTCGCCCGCGAGAATCCGCTGGATGGCTGCGAGCTCGGCGTCCTGACCGGTGGTCGGGACCTTGGTGACGTCGACGCCACCGGTCTTCATGGCGGCGATCGCGCCTCCGCTGGTGCCGTCGTTGGCGGCGTAGACGCCCTTGAAGCCGTCCTTGCCGAACTTGGTCACCTGCTGCTCCATGAACGTCTGGGCCTTGTCCGGGCTCCAGTCGGGGGTGTCGTACTGCACGAGGATCTTGACGCCGGCGGCCTCGAGGGCGTCGTTGGAGCCCTTCTTGAAGAGCGTGGCGTTGTTGTCCGTCGGCGCGCCGTTGATCTTGACGATCGGGCCGGTCGGGTTACCGTCGTCGGCGAGCTTCTTGGCGAGCGCCTCGCCCTGCAGCTTGCCGACCTGCTCGTTGTCGAACGAGACGTACAGGTCCGGCGCGCCGCCGAGGATCAGACGGTCATAGGAGATGACGGGGATGCTGGCGGCCTTTGCCTTCGTCACGATCGCCGCGGCGGCCTTGCCGTCCACGGGATCGAGTACGAGGACATCGACGCCCTTGGCGATCTCGGCCTCGGCCTGCGTCTGCTGCTTGGCAGCGTCCTGGTCTGCGTTCTGGTAGCTCAACGTGCAGGCCGGGCAGAGCTCCTTGAGCTTGGCCTCGAACAGCGGCTTGTCCTGCTCGTCATACCGGGTGGTCTTGGACTCGGGAAGAAGCAGCGAGATCGCCTTCCCCTCACTGGCCCCGGTGGCGCCTGAGTCGGCGTCGTCGTCGCCGCATGCGGCGAGCCCGAGGGCGAGCGCTCCGGCGGCGAACGCCACCAGCGACACGCGTGTGACCGAACCTCGAATTTTCACTTGTGTTCCCCTTATTGCGATGCATGACTGACGCTCGTACCTCGAGTGCGGCGACTCTCTCAGACCGCGCCACTCTTTGTCAATAGTGCGGCAGAACTTATTGCCTATTCGCGATTGTAATGTCCGGACTCCGGCCATAGACTCTGCGCGATGGCACATCCGAGGCCCGGCCCCACGACCTCCCCCGGGTCGCTGGAGGCACTCCGTGAGCGCAACAGGTACCGCCTGATCTCCACGCTGCGCTCGGACGGCGCGATCAGCCGCGCCGAGCTGGCGCGGCGGACGGGGCTTTCCCGCTCGACCGTCTCGACCGTAATCGCCGACCTTCTGACCGAAGGACTCGTGCACGAGGTGGGCGAGCCGCGCACCTCGGGCGCATCGGGGGGCCGCCCGGCGACCCCGGTGGCGCTCAACCCCGCCACCGGCGCGGCGCTGGTCATCGATCTGGCGCCCGATACCCTGACCGTCGCGGCGTTCGACCTGGGTCACGCCGAGATCGGGATCGTCACGAAGCCCTTCGATGCGCGCACCGCAGTCCTGGCGGAGGCCATCGCCCAGATCGATCGGAGCGTCGCGGAGCTGCTCGACGTGAGCGACCTGCAGCGCGCCACGCTGATCGGCGCTGCAGTCGCCATCCCCGCCCCGATCGAGGAGATCACCCGGCGGGTCGGGCAGGAGTCGAACATCGCCTCGATCGTCGGAACCACGTTGGAGGCACAGCTCACCGACCTGCTGGACATGCCGGTCCGGCTCGAGAACGACGCGAACCTGAGCGCGCTGGGGGAGGTGGCGCAGGGGGCCGCTTCCGGGCATCGCAACGCCGTCTACCTCGAGCTCTCGCACGGCATCGGCGCGGGGCTCGTGATCGACGGGCGGCTGCATCGGGGATCGCACGGATTCGCCGGCGAGATCGGTCATGTGCCCGTCGCGAGGGACGGCCCCGTCTGCCGGTGCGGCAACCGCGGCTGCCTGGAGCTCCTCGCCGGAACCGACGCGATCACGCGGCTCGTGGCGGATCGGTTCGATTCGCAGCCCGATATCGGGCAGGTCATCGCCAGGGCCGACGCGGGTGACCCCATGTGCCGGCGCGCGCTGCGCGACGCCGGCTCGCGCATCGGGGTCGTCGTCGGTCAGATCTCCAACCTGCTCAACCCGACCGTCATCGTCATCGGGGGTGACCTGGCGGACGGCTGGCTGCTGATGGAGCCCGCCCTCCGCGAGGCCGTCGACCGGTCGGCGATCCAGCCGGCCCTCGCCGACCTGATGATCGTCCCGAGCGCGCTCGGCCCCCGCGGACGCCTTGTGGGAGGGCTCGCCATGGTCCTGGACGATCCCGTGCGGTTCCCGCTCTTCGAGTACGCCCGCCGATAGCGCAGGAGGGCGGGC
>JBKKDD010000121.1:0-31738 GCA_046708705.1 Miltoncostaeaceae bacterium
CTCATCCGCCAAGCCCCGGGCGCCGATCCGGGCGCCGTCACCTACGACGCGATCGCCGCCGGGCGCGCGCGCGGCGCCGACGCGGTCATCATCGACACCGCCGGGCGTCTCCAGACGCAGAAGAACCTGATGGAGGAGCTTCGCAAGGTGGCCGCCGTGGCCGGCAAGCTGGACCCCGACGCGCCGCACGAGACGCTGCTCGTCCTGGACGCAACAACGGGCCAGAACGGGATCAGCCAGGCCCTGCTGTTCAACGACGCCGCGGCCTTGACCGGCGTCGTCCTGACCAAGCTCGACGGGATCGCCAAGGGCGGGATCGTCCTGTCCATCCAGAACCAACTCGGCGTCCCGGTTAAGCTGGTGGGCGTGGGGGAGGCGTTGGAGGACCTGCAACCGTTCGACGCGGAGGGGTTCGCGCGGGCGATCTTTGCACCGCCTGGTGACTGAACGTCCCCTCGTGACGGGCGTGCGAGCGGGCGGCATGGCAGCGTGTGCCCTCCTCCCGACCCCGTGAGCTCTCCATGCCGTATCTCAAACCGCCGCTCGTCATGCGCCGCTACGTCAATCCGCTCGCGATGCGCTTCGGCATCGGGGGCTCCCACGCGCTGACCGTGGCTGGGCGCCGGACGGGCCGGCCCCAGCGCGTCCCGCTGATCCCGATCGAGCACGCCGGGCAGCACTACCTGGTGTCACCCCGCGGCGAGACCGACTGGGTCAGGAACCTTCGCGCCGCTGGGCGCTGCCGCATATCAGGACGGATCATCACGGGAACGTTCCATGCGGTCGAGGTGGCGGTTGACGACCGCGCCGAGGTCATCGCCGCCTACCGAGTAGTCGCCGGCCGCGCGGTCCGGTCGTTCTTCGCGGGGCTCCCACACCCGGCCGACCACCCCGTCTTCCGCCTCGACCCCGTGTGAGCACGCTCCCGGCCCACAGGGATCCGTTCTCAGGGAGTGTTTCAGACGATCCGCGGTGCTCGGTCGGGGACTTCGCACTCCAGGGCGAGCCGGCTGCCCCAGCCGTCGAAGCGTCGGCCGACCTCGGATTCCCGGCCGAGCTCGGCCGCCTCGGCGCGAAGGAGGGCGGCCGTACGTCGCAGGCATGCCTCCTCATCGTCGCTCAGGGGGCTCGCGTCCGTCCGGTTCCGCGCGAACACCGGCGCGGCGACGATCGTCGGCGTGTCCTCCGCGGCCATCAGCGCCGCGAGCTCCGGGATTACGCGATCGCCCCAGTGGGGGAGCTCGGCTTCGGCGTCCAGTCGCTCGGACACCCATCTGCCGTCGAGTTCCTGCGCCTCGGCGCGCATGTGGGCGGCCAAGCGGCGTAACGCCGCCTGCTCGCGCTTGTCGAGTTCGCGCGCCTGTCGGCGCGCCAACGTCGTGGATGTACTCATCGAGTGCCTCCCGTCATCGCCGTTGCACGACTTGGTCCCACCATAGGACCCGAGCGGCCCGACATCAAATGGCCGTGTGGCCAAGAGGGCGACGCGCGGTATCGGACCGGTGACGGTGCGAATGTCACCGATCCTCGGCATGCAGGCCAACCTCGCGAGCCTAAGTGTAGATTGCACTTATGAGCACCGAACCCCGCACGCCTCAGCGCGACACGCATGGGCACCCGAGGAGCTGGATGCAGCCGTTTCTGCTGCTCTCGCTCGATCAGTGGCAGAGCCACGGATACGAGCTGATCCGGCGGTTGACGGTGTTCGGGTTTGAGGCGGTGGATCCGGGGAGCGTGTACCGGACACTCCGCCAGCTCGAGCGCGACGGCCTCCTGGAATCCGATTGGGACACCCAAAGCGGGGGGCCCGCCCGCCGCCGGTACGCGTTGACCGATGCAGGGCGGATCTACCTCGACGGGTGGGCGGGGGCGCTGCGCGGGTACCAGCAAATGCTCGACACCTTCTTCAGCACATACCCGGAGGCCCAGGACAGCTCCCCGACGTCGGCGACGCCACCGTGACGGATCACGGCGGAGTTCCCGCCGCCCGCATGAGCGTCACCCCGACCACCACCGAAAGGCGTCCGCATGCCCGATGACCAGACGTTGACGAGCCCGACGACCCTGCCATGGATGGAGGACGCGTTGCGGACCGGAGCGTCCGCGGCCGAGCTGTGGCGCGGAATGATCGACGATTGGGCCGAGCTGTGGTCACGTGCGGCGACGATCTGCATGCGACCGGCGGCCGCCCTCGGCGTGGGGCCCCAACCGGTCGGTTTCACGGCCTACAGCGACGGCAAGACCATCGCCGAGCTCGCCGTCGGCGACACCGCGAGCATCACCCGGCGCATCTCGCAGAGCGACATCGACGCCTTCGCGCGGATCTCGGGTGACGACAATCCCGCTCACGTCGACGCCGTCTGGGCGGATGCGTCGCCGTTCAAGGGCCGTCTGGCCCACGGCATCCTTACCGCGGGCCTGGTGTCGGCGGTGCTGGGCACCGAGCTGCCCGGGCCGGGCGCGATCTACATGTCTCAGACGCTGCGCTGGCTCGCGCCCGTGCGGCCTGGCGACATCTTGACGGCGACCGCGACGATCACCGAGATCATCGCCGAGAAGGGCCGGGTGGTCCTCGAGACCGTGGTCACGTGCGGCGAGGTACGCGTCCTGAGCGGTGAGGCGCTCGTCATGCCGCGACGCGAGCTGTGAATCCCATGCGCACAATGGCGAACGACACTGTCAAGGAGGCGGGACAATGGCGTCAGGACTGACCGATCAGGTGGTGCTCGTGACCGGAGGAGTGCGCGGGATCGGGCTCGCGATCAGCGAGCTCATGATCGCCCAGGGCGCGCGGGTGGCCGCCGGTTTCTCGCGGAACGGCGCCGCCGCCGAGTCCTTCCTCGAGAAGCACGCCGGTCACGGGGCGACGATCCATCAGGGGACGATCGAGGATCACGCCGACTGTGAGCGGGTCGTCGCGGAAGTCATCGAGCGTCACGGCCGCCTCGACGTCCTCGTCAACAATGCCGGCGTGACGATGGACCGCACGGTGCGCAAGATGCAGCCCGAGGAATGGGACCATGTGCTGCGGGTGAACCTGGGCGGCGCGTTCAACATGTGCAGGGCCGCGCTGCCGCACATGATCTCCCGCGGCTACGGGCGCATCGTCAACATGAGCTCGGTCATCGGTGAGCGCGGTAACATCGGCCAGGCGAACTACGCCGCGTCCAAGTCCGGCCTGTTCGGGCTCAGCATGAGCCTTGCGCTCGAGTGCGCCAACAAGGGGATCACGGTCAACTGCGTCGCGCCGGGCTTCATCGAGACCGAGATGACCGCGGCCGTGCCCGCCGAGATCATGGACCGCATCGTGGAGGGTATTCCCGTCAGGCGTCTGGGCCAGCCGGCAGAAGTCGCCCGGGTCGTGACGTTCCTGGCCGAGCCCGAGTCCAGCTACATCACGGGGCAGGTGTACTCGATCAACGGTGGGCTCAACATGTGACCTCGAGCCGCACCTCTGCCCGCCACACGAACCGCACGAGTTGATTGGAGACCCGAGTGAACACGAACAATGGAAATGGATCAGCTGGCGACGAGACCGGGCCCGACCCGATGTCGAAGCTCGATCCGCTCGGGCTCGGCAGCGCGTGGATGCGCGCCATGCAGGAGGTCGGCAAGAACCCGGGTGCCGTGATGGCGGCGGCGACCAAGTACGCGGGGGGCATCGCCGAGGCCGTGGCGGCAACCGGTGCGCGGTCCCTCGGCGCGGACACCCCGGGCCCGGTCGCGCCCAAGCCGAAAGATCGACGCTTCGCCGATCCCGCGTGGACCGAGAACCCGGTCTTCTTCATGATCCTGCAGGGCTATCTGTTGTGGGCGCGACTCGTCGACGACCTGGTCACGGCAGCCGGACTGGAGGACGTGGACGGCGAAAAGGCGCGTTTCAGCAGTGAGATCATGATCGACGCGCTCGCCCCGACGAACTTCTTCGCCACGAACCCCGCGGCGCAAAAGCGCTTTTTGGAGACCGGCGGGATGAGCCTGGTGCGCGGCACGCGCGCGTTCCTGGACGACCTCGCGACGAACAAGGGCATGCCCCGCCAGGTGGACCCGTCGGCGTTCACCGTCGGCAAGGACCTGGCGACGACGGCCGGTAAGGTCGTGTTCCGCAACGACTTGATGGAGCTGATCCAGTACGCCCCGACGACCGAGACCGTGCACGAGATCCCGCTGCTCCTGAGCCCGCCGTGGATCAACAAGTACTACATCATGGATCTGGCGCCCGGCAGGAGCTTCGTGCAGTGGGCGGTGGACCACGGCCACACGGTGTTCGCCATCAGCTACAAGAACCCCGGCGCGGCCGACCGCGACGTGACGCTCGCCGACTATCTGACGGACGGTCCGATGGCCGCGCTCGACGTCATCCGCGAGATCACCGGCGCGGAGCAGGCCAACGTCGTCGGCCTGTGTCTCGGCGGCACCCTGACCGGGATGCTGTTGTCGCACCTGGCGAAGGCCGGTGACGAGCGGGTGCGATCGGCGACGTTCCTCAACACCCTGATGGACTTCAGCAACCCCGGCCGGCTCGGCGCGTTCACCGACGCGCCCGCCATCGCCCACCTCGAGGACCTGATGTCGGAACGCGGCTATCTCGAGTCGAGCGAGATGATGAACACGTTCACGTTCATGCGTGCCAACGACCTGATCTGGAACTACGTGGTCAACAACTGGCTGCTCGGCGAGAGGCCCCCGGCGTTCGACATCCTCGCCTGGAACAGCGACGGAACGCGGATGCCGGCCACGATGCATTCCTTCTTCGTCCGCTCCTGCTATCTCAACAACGAGTTCGCGCGCGGCACGATGGAGCTGGCCGGGGTCGCGCTGGATCCCGCCGCGGTGACCGGCGACGTCTACGTGCTCGCTGCCCAGGATGACCACATCACCCCGTGGCGGGGCAGCTACCTGACCACGCAGATGCTCCCCAACGCGACCATGCGGTTCGTGTTGTCGGCCTCCGGGCACATCGCGGGCATCGTCAACCCGCCGAGCCCGAAGGCCTGGTACCGCACCGGCGCCGACGACGCACACCCCGCCGACGCCGATGCGTGGTTCGAGGACACGACGCGCCACGAGGGCTCGTGGTGGGAGGATTGGGCCCTGTGGATCGCCGAGCGGGCGGGCGCGCGTGTGGCGCCCCCGTCGATGGGCGGCGACGCCCACCCGCCGCTCGCGGACGCCCCCGGGGCGTATGTGCTCGAAAAATAACGCGGCTCGCTTGACTTCCCACCCAGTTGCGTACTATAGTGTGCGAAACCACTGGAACAGGAGGCACTCAGATGCCGAGCACCACCATCGAGTACACCAAGGTCGCGCAGGAGAAGACCCTCGAGGCCATCAAGCAGTCGCAGTCCGTGATCGTCGAGGCCGTCTCGGCGTGGGCGAAGGCAGCGGAGAAGACGATTCCCGCGCTCCCCGCCCTCCCCGGCATGGCCGCGCTCGCGACCCCCGAGGAGATCGTCAAGACGAGCTTCGACTTCTACGGCGAGGTCCTCGCCGCGCAGCACAAGTTCGCCAACGACCTCCTCGCCGCAGCGGCCCCGGTCCGCAAGGCGACCAAGGCCTCGGCGTAACCGACCCCATGACCGGTCCCCACGACGCCTGGCAGAGCGGTGTTGAGGAGCTCGGTCGCTTCATCCACGCCCAGCGCAAGCTCGCGAACCTTTCCCTTCGCGAGCTTGCCGGGCTGACGGATCTGTCAAACGCCTACCTCAGCCAGCTCGAGCGCGGGTTGCACGAGCCGTCGATGCGGGTGATCAACTCCATCGCGAATGCGCTCGACCTGTCCGCAGAGGCGATTCTCCGCCAGGCCGGGCTCTTCGCCCCGGACGCGGCTGCCGCCGGCGCGGCCGACGCGCATGGTCCCGCCGCCCCGACCGAGGAGTCGATCCTGGCGGATCCCCGCCTCACCCAGGCCCAGAAGGCCGCGCTGCTCGCCGTCTACCGGGGGTTCGCGACCCGTGACCCCGGTCCTGATGACACGCCACCCGCGGACTCCTGAGCAGCAGTCTCAGGAGCTCCGCTCCCACCCCAGAACACCGCATCCCGAGGAGACCTCCATGTCCACGTCCGCCGCCCATACCCTCGCCGTCTCCGCGCATGCGATCCATGCCATCGACCTGTCCAAGCGCGCCGTCCTGCAGACCGTGCGCTCGTGGTCGGGGATCTGCGAGTCGACGGTCCCGGCCGGCTGGCGCGAACCGTGGACGCTGGTCACCGCCAGTCTCGACTCCGCCGAGTCCTACGTGACCGCGCAGACGACGTACGCCCTGAGCATCCTCGACGCCACCGCGACCGCCTTCGGCGTGTCGGCGGCGCCCGCGACGGCTCCCGCGTCACCTGCCGCGCTCACCGCACCTCCAAAGCCGAAGGCCGAGCCCGCAGCGCCGAAGCCTGAGCCCGCCGCACCGCGACAGAAGGTTGCGCCTGCGCCTGCGCCCGCGGCCTCGCAGCCGAAGGCCGAGAAAGCCGCCGCCTCGGCAGCGGACGCGCCGAAGGCCGCCGCCAAGACGGCGGGCCCGACGTCGCGTGCGCCGAAGGGCGGAAGCGCAAAGGGCGCGTCGCGGCGCCCTCCGTCCGCCGGCTGAAGCTGGATCCACCGAAAATCGCGGCGACGGTCTCGGTCGATGACGGTGAGCGGAGGGTAGGCTTCGCCGGCCCGCCACCAGGGACGAACTGCGGAACGCCCCAGGAGGAGTCCGCGGGGAGGGCCCGCCCTCCCCGCGTTAGAAGGCGTCCTCCCACGAGAAGGCGCGGGCCGGAGGGGCCGGGCCGTCGTCCTGTTGGATCGAGTGGAACGACTCCGGCACGACGACGTCGGGGTCGATGCGCATGATGGCGTAGCCGGCGACCGCGCCCGCGCCGAAGCCGGGGGTGAAGATCCTCATCGGCCGGTCGATGACGCCGTCCTCGACCGCGTCGTGGATGGCGATCGGGATGCTCGCGGCCGAGGCGTTGCCGACGCGGTCGATATTGAAGTACAGCTGGTCCTCCGAGAGGCCCGCTTGCGTGGCAAGCTGGACCACCATCGTGCGGTTGGCCTGATGGGGGACGACCAAATCGACGGCGTCGACCATAGCCCCGCCGTCAGGACCTGGCAGAGTCCTGAGCTCGCCCATCATCTGGACGAGGTAGCGCTCGACCAGGGACTTGACCTCGGGCCCCCAGACCGTGATGTCGTTGTCGAACTCGGGGTTCGGCCAGATGATCGAGTTGACCTCGCTGACCGGACCGCTCGCGTAGGTCTGGAGCACCTCGATGTCGCCGGCCTCGCCCACCGCGGCGGGGGCCAACACGACCGCCGCCGCGCCGTCGCCGAAGATCATCCGCGACGTGCGGACCGAGCCGATCTTGTCGGAGAACTTCTCGCCGAACACGATCAGGACCGGCCGCTCGACGTCCTGCATGATCCGGATGCCCTCGGCGAGACCGTAGGGAAAGCCGGCGCAGGCAGCAACCAGGTCGAACGACGCGTGTGTTTGGTAGATGCCGAGCTGGCCGGAGAGCCAGGTCGCGACCGACGGCAGAAGCCGCGTGCTCGTACACGAGCAGAAGATGACCGCGCCGATCTCCTGCGGCTCGCGGCCGGCGCGCGCGAGCGCCGCGGTCGCGGCGTCGAGGGCGAGCATCTCGAGGTCACGCGCCGTGTACAGGCGCGACTCGATGCCGGTCTTGCGGGCAATCTCATCGGCGCTCATCGGCGACCAGCTGTAGGCGGAGTTGCGAACGACGTCGTCGTTGGTGCAGACGATTTCGCCCTTCGCGACCGCCAGCGCCTCGACCCGGGGTTTGATCGCGTAACGGTCCGCGATGACGAGTGACGGCACCGGCTCGCGGATGATGACATCAGCGCGCGGCGTCGGGCGCCGCCGGGGGCCGCCCCCGTTCTTGGCACGCCGGATGAAGCTCTGGACATCGTGGGTGCGCGGCGTGAACACGACCACGAACTCGTCGTCGCCGATCTTGCCGATCTCCTCGAGCCGTCCCTCGGCACGGTTCCACGGGTACTGGTTGTGCAGGACCCGTGCCATCCGGTGCAGGGCCTCGAGCTCCGGCACCTGCTCGGAGCAGTCGAAGATCTCCTCGTCGCTGAACACGGGATAGTCGGCGTCGTGGGTCGGCAGGCAGAAGGTGAGGGTCGTCGGGTCGGCCATGATCTCGGCCACCGTCGGCTTGATGGCCGGAAGCTCCGTCGCGTGGTGCAGCTTGTTGCGGAAGACGTCGAACAGGATGTCGTGGATGCGGTCCTCGACCTCGCCGTCCCAGCGCTCCGGCAACGCCGCATACGCGGCCGCGATGGCGGCGACCTTGGCGTCGCCGTCCTGCCACGGTAGGAGTACCGGCAGCATGACGTCGGCGCGGTTCTTCGCCACGTCGCGCCAGCGCGTGGGACGTTTCTGGTACATGGTCATCGCGTAGCGGTTGACCCAGAACAGGTTGAGGGCGAGGTCGCGCAGGAGCTCGTACCGGCTGGTGTAGAGACCGGACGCTGCGCGGCCGGCGATGTCCGTCCCGGTGGGAGCCTTCGCCTCGAAGTCGCGGCGGACCACCGCGCCCAGCTGCTCCTCGGTGTCGATCACGCTGAAGTCAAGGTCGGCGGCGAAGTTCGACGGGAACACCAGGCGCTTGTGACGGTTCAGGACGAACGGCTTGATCATTGGACGGCTCCGAGTGGAGGGTCGCGAGTTGTCGACCGAAAGCTAGCTCACGGGCGAGGTCCAGCGACAGTTGTCATCGCGCCAGTAGATGCGAAATGAACTGTGACGAAGCGGTCCCGATCACGTAACGTCGCAGGCGATGTTCGAGCGGATCGCCATCATCAACCGGGGTGAGCCCGCGCGGCGCCTGATCCACGCTGCGCAGGAGCTCGCCGTCGAGCGCGGCAGGCCGATCCTGGCGATCGCGCTCCACACCGAGGCGGAGCGCCGGGCGGCGTTCGTCCGCGAGGCGGACGAGGCGGTGGTGATCGGTGGGGCGGGGTATCTGGACTTCGGCGAGCTCGAGCGGGCGCTTCGCGAGAGCCGGGCCGATGCGGCGTGGGTCGGGTGGGGCTTCGTGGCCGAGGATCCGGCCTTCGCGGAGCTCTGCGCGCGTCTCGGTGTGGCCTTCATCGGGCCGCCCGCCGACGTGATGCGGCGCCTGGGCGACAAGATCGGCGCCAAGCTCCTGGCCGAGGAGGTGGGCGTCGCGGTCGCGCCGTGGAGCGGCGGGCCCGTCGAGACCGTCGAGCAGGCGCTCCACCACGCCGCGGCGATCGGGTATCCCCTGATGATCAAGGCGACCGCCGGCGGTGGCGGGCGAGGGATCCGCAGGGTCGCCTCGGACGAGGAGCTCCCGACCGCGCTCGAGCGCGCGCGCGAGGAGGCGCGGCGCTCGTTCGGCGACCCCACCGTGTTGATGGAGCGTGTCGTCACCGGCGCCCGCCACGTCGAGGTTCAGGTCATCGCCGACGACCACGGCAACGCCTGGGCCCTCGGTGTGCGCGACTGCTCCATCCAACGGCGAAACCAGAAGCTCATCGAGGAATCCGCGTCCCCCGCGCTGGAGCCCGCGCAGGCGCGCGAGCTGGCCGCTTCGGCGCTTCGCCTCGTCACGGCCGCCGGCTACCGCAATGCGGGAACCGTCGAGTTCCTGTACGAGCCGGTCGGGCGCACGTTCGCGTTCTTGGAGGTCAACACCCGTCTGCAGGTCGAGCACCCGGTCACCGAGTCCACGTGCGGCGTTGACCTCGTCAAGCTGCAACTCCACGTCGCCTCGGGCGGCGTCCTGGAGGGGGCACAGCCGGCCGAGCGCGGCCACGCCATCGAGGCGCGGCTCAACGCGGAGGACCCCCAGCGCGGCTTCTCGCCGGCGCCCGGCGCGCTGGAGCGCCTGCGGTTCCCGTCCGGACCGGGGATCAGGGTGGACACCGGCTTCGTCGAAGGCGACGTCATCCCCTCCGACTACGACTCGATGATCGCGAAGATCGTTGCGTGGGGCAGCGACCGCACCGAGGCGCGCGCCCGCCTGCGTCGCGCCCTGGCCGAGACGTCCGTCGTCGTCGCGGGCGGCGCGACGAACCGCGCCTTCCTGCTGCACCTGCTCGACCAGCCGGAGGTCATCGCGGGCACCGCCGACACCGGGTGGCTCGACCGCCTGGCGACCTCGGACGATCTCCTGCCGGATCGACACGGCGCGATCGCGCTCCTGGCCGCCGCCATCGAGGCCCACGGTTCGGAGGAGGCCATCGCGCGCGAGGCCTTCTACGCCTCGGCGCGTCGGGGTCGACCGGCCGCGGCGGACGAGGTGGGCCGGACCATCGAGCTGCGCCACCGCGGCGGGGCCTACCAGCTCGCCGTCGCCCGGCTCGGGCCGGACCGCTATCGGGTGCGGGTCGGCGGCGCGACGCTGGACGTCGGCTTCGAGGCTCTCGGCCGGTTCGAGCGGCGCCTCTCGCTGGCCGGCGCGACCCATCGGGTTGTCCTCGCGGTCAGCCCACCCGATCAGCTCGTCGAGGTCGACGGTGTCGCCCATCGCGTCTCACGCGACGAGGGCGGGATGGTCCGCGCGCCCGCCCCGGCGCTCGTCGTCGCGATCGCGGTGGCTGCGGGCGACGAGGTCGCGGCGGGGGATCCGATCGTCGTGGTCGAGAGCATGAAGATGGAGACGACCCTGACAGCGCCGTTCACCGGACGGGTGCGCGAGGTACTGGTCGCCGGCAACGTCCAGGTGGCCGCGGGCGCGCCGCTGGTGCGCCTCGAGGCGTCGGACACCGGCGCCGACAAGCCCGTGCAGGCGTTGACCGTCGCGTTCGAGTCGGGCGAGGCGGGCGCCGACCCCGACCGGCTCCTCCAGGATCTTCGCAGCCTCATCATGGGCTACGACGTCGGGGCCAAGGAGGCCCGTGAGCTGGTCGCCCAGCTGGAGGATGCACGGTCGTCACCCGGCGTCGGCGACCCGACTCTCCGGCGCGAGCTCGACATTCTGAGCGTGTTCGCCGACCTGGCCGAGCTCTCTCGGGACCGCCCGCCCGTTGAGCAGCTCGTCGACGAGGAGGAGCGCGTCCACAGCCCGCGCGAGCATTTCCACGCGTTTCTGCGCTCGCTCGACATCGAGCGTGAAGGCGTCCCCGATCCGCTCAAGCGCAGCCTGTCCCGGGCGCTCGAGCACTACGGCATCCGTGAGCTCGTACGTGGCCCGGAGCTTACGGAGGGATGCTTCCGGATCTTCTTGGCCCACCAGCGGGCTACCGCGCAGTTACCGGCCGTGGCCGCGGTGCTCACAGGGCTGCTGCGGAAGGCTGATGAGCTTCCCGAGGCAGTTCGCGAGGAACTGCGCCAGACGCTCGACCGCCTGATCGTCGCGACCCAGTTGCGCCATCCCGCGATCGGCGACCTCGCCCGCAGCGTGCGGTTCTCGTGTTTCGATCGACCGGGCATCACCGCGTCGCGCGAGCGCGCTCACGCGGCCGTGCGCGAGCAGCTCGACATCCTCGCCGCGAGCCCCCACGGGCCGGACTACGCGACCCGCATCGAGACAGTCGTCGCGAGCCCCCATCCGTTGATCGCGCTGCTCGGCGAGCGTCTGATGCCGGGCATCCGGCCCGACGAGCCCATGCTCGAGGTGCTCACGCGGCGCTATTACAAGATCCGCGAGCTTCGGGATGTCGCGCGCGTCGACATCGACGGCCGACAGTTCATGACGGCCTGCTACGAGCGCAAGGGTCGGCAGGTCAGGCTTGTGACCACGCTGGCCGACGCCGCGGAGATCGGCCGGGCGGCGAGCGGCATCGGCGAGATGCTCGGTGGCCAGTCGACGGGTTCCGATGCGGTGGCGGACATCTACGTGGCGTGGGCGGGGGCCCCCGAGGATCCCGACGCCGTCGCAATCCGTCTGGCAGGCGAGCTCGCGGACGCGGGCCTGCCGCAGAGCGTGCAGCGGGTGGCGGTGGCGATCGCCGACCCGATCGCAGGAACCGACAGGACGTTCACCTTCCGCCGTAAGGACGGGGCGCTGGTCGAGGAGAGCGTCGTCCGGGGCTTACACCCCATGATCGCCCGGCGCCTGCGGCTCTGGAGGCTCGAGAACTTCGCGCTGGAGCGTCTGGCGTCGGTGGAGGACACGTACCTGTTCCGGTGTACCGCGCCCGAGGGCGGGGGAGACGAGCGGCTCGTCGCGCTCGCGGAGGTGCGCGACCTCGCGCCCACCCGAGACGCGTCCGGCGCGCTCACCTCCCTGCCCGAGGTGGAGCGGATCCTCGCCAACTGCCTTGAGGGTATCCGCGCCGCGCAGACCCAGGGGCGTCGCCACCAGGCCAACCACGTGTTCCTCTACGTCTGGCCCGAGGTCGAGGTTCCGCTCCGCGACCTGGTCACCGTGGCCCGCACGCGCCTCGCGCCGATGACCGCGGGGCTGGGGCTGGAGGAGGCCATCCTCCATGTGAGCACTGCCGATCACGAGGCCGACGGAACGGGGGAGATGGCGCTGAGCTTCTCGTATCAACCGGGTGCCGGCGTCACCGTCAGCCTGTCGGAGCCACCGCGCGAGCCCGTCGCCATCCTGGACGCATACGACCAGCGCAAGCTCCCTGCGCGCCGCCGCGGTACGGTGTACCCGTACGAGCTCGTTCCGATGATTGCCGGCGCGGACGGGTCGTTCGTCGAGCACGACCTGGACGAGGCGGGGGTGCTGGCCCCGATCGACCGGCCGCCCGGAGGCAACGAGGCCGGCATCGTCTGCGGGCTCGTGCGCACGCCCACGTCCAAGCACCCCGAGGGCATCTGCCGCGTGGTCTTGATGGGCGACCCGACGCGTTCGTTGGGCTCGGTGGCCGAGCCGGAGTGCCGGCGCATCGTGGCCGCCATCGACCTCGCCGAGGCGCTCGGCGTCCCGGTGGAGTGGTTCGCGATCTCGTCGGGCGCGAAGATCTCCCGCGACAGCGGGACCGAGAACATGGACTGGGTCGCGCGGGCGCTCCGCCGGATCATCACGTTCACGCAGGCGGGTGGCGAGATCAACGTCGTCGTCGCGGGCATCAACGTCGGGGCCCAGCCGTACTGGAACGCCGAGGCGACGATGCTGATGCATACCCGCGGCATCCTGGTGATGACGCCCGACAGCGCGATGGTCCTGACCGGGAAGCAGGCGCTCGACTATTCGGGCGGGGTCTCGGCTGAGGACAACTTCGGCATCGGCGGGTATGACCGGGTGATGGGTCCCAACGGGCAGGCTCAGTACTGGGCGCCGCATCTGGCCGGGGCATGCGAGTTGCTACTCACCTATTACGACCATGCGTACGTGTCCCCGGGCGAGCGGTTCGCGCGACGTGTCCCGACCGTCGATGCCCACGACCGGGACGTCTGCGAGTCACCGCTCGACGGCGCGCCCGGTGAGTTCCGCACCATCGGCGAGGTCTTCTCGGCCCAGACCAACGCCGAGCGCAAGCGCCCGTTTGACATCCGTCCGATCATGCTGGCGGTGGCAGACCAGGATCGGGCGACGCTCGAGCGCTGGGCGGGGATGGCCGACGCCGACACCGCCGTGGTGATGGATGTCCATCTGGGCGGCCGCCCGGTAACGCTGATCGGCGTCGAGTCGCGGCCGGTTCCCCGGCGAGGCTTCCTGCCCGCCGACGGCCCGGACCAGTGGAGCGCCGGCACCCTGTTCCCGCAGTCGTCCAAGAAGGTGGCGAGGGGGATCAACGCCGCCAGCGGCAGCCGGCCGGTTGTCGTCCTCGCGAACCTGTCCGGTTTCGACGGCTCGCCCGAGTCGCTGCGCAAATGGCAGCTCGAGTACGGCGCCGAGATCGGCCGTGCGGTCGTCAACTTCGACGGTCCGGTCGTGTTCTGCGTGATCTCCCGCTACCACGGCGGTGCGTTCGTGGTGTTCTCCGGCACCCTCAACGACAACATGGAGGTCATTGCCGTCGAGGGCTCCTACGCATCGGTCATCGGGGGCGCCCCGGCCGCGGCTGTCGTCTTCGCGCGCGACGTCGATGCCCGTACCGATGCCGACGACCGGGTCACGGATCTGCAGCGTCAATTGGCCGATGCCGGCGATGACGAGCGTGGACGCCTGGGCAGGGAGCTCGCCGACACGCGCTCGGCGGTGCGCTCGGAGAAGCTCGGCGAGGTCGCGACCGACTTCGACCGGCTCCACAGCATCGAGCGCGCGCGCGAGGTCGGCTCGGTCCACACGATCATCCCCGCGAACGTGCTGCGGCCCTACCTTATCGAGGCGGTCGAGCGGGGCGTCGCGCGGGCCATGGGCGAATCGGGCTGACGGACGGCCAGATGTGCCGCCTGCGTCTGCGGCCGGGAGGCGACCTACGGAACGACGACGACCTTGCCGAACAGTTTGTCCGAGAGCAGGCGGTCGAAGGCCTCGGGCGCGCGCTCGAGCGGCCACTCGGAGTCGATCACGGGCTTCGCGCCGCTGTCCTGCATCAGCGTGCAGAGGGCCGCGAGCTCGTCGCGGGTGCCCATCGACGAGCCGATCACCGAGATCTGGCGCCAGAACAGGCGGGACAGGTCCGCCGGGGGGTCTGACCCCGTCGTCGCGCCGGAGACGATCACGACGCCGCCGGGGGCGAGCGACTTGAGCGAGTGGTCCCAGGTGGCCTTGCCGACGGTCTCCACGACCGCGTCGACGCGTTCGGGCAGCCGCGCCCCGGGCTCGACCGCAGCGGTGGCGCCCAACGCGAGCGCCCGTTCGCGCTTGGCCGCGCTGCGGCTCGTGGCATAGACCGTCAGGCCGGCCGCAACGCCCAGCACGATCGCCGCCGTGGCCACGCCGCCGCCTGCGCCCTGCACCAGCACCGACTGCCCGGCGGTCAGTCGTCCACGCGTGAACATCATGCGGTAGGCGGTCAGGTACGCGACCGGAAGGCACGCGGCCTCGCTGAACGTGAGCGACGGCGGCTTGAGCACCAGGTTGCGTGCGGGGACGGCTACCCGGGGCGCCAGCGTGCCGGGCACACCGCGCTCGGACAGCATGCGGAAGTCCACCGAGAGCGTCTCGTCCTGACCCGGCGCGGCGGTGGAGAGCACCGGGTACACCACGACCTCGCGCCCGTCGGCCGCCACCCCGGCGGCGTCGCAGCCGAGGACGACGGGCAGGTGCTCGTCGGTGACGCCGACCCCGCGGAGCGTCCACCAGTCGTGGCGGTTGAGCGCGGCTGCCCTGACCTCGACGACCTCCCACCCCTCGGGCGGATCGGGCTCCGCGACGTCCCGTAGCTCGAGCGCCGCAAGGGGGGTGTCCCGGTCGATCCGGGCGGCGACTGCGGCGAGCATCACTCCATCATGTCAGCGGCGGGACGCGGATGTCGTTGCCACCCCGGCATCTTCGGATCACGGACATCCGCGTCCTCCCACCTCGTGCCCGTAGCTCTGCCGGGAGCCCTTGAAGTGCGGCGGCAGTTCGACGAGATCGGCTGTGTTCGGCGCCTGGCGTTGAAACGATGTGGTATGCGCACCGCGAGGGTGCGATCAGTCGGCCCAGTCCGACCAGTCCTCGACCGGCGACCAAACCGCGACGTCCGCGAGCGTCTGCTCGCCGGTCAAGGGCGGTCGCAAGCCATCGAGCCGCATCGAACTCGTTGCAAGCCGGTTGAGATGCAGGCGCAACGCATCGCGGAGCAGTCCGACCGGTCGATGCAGAGGCGTTCGGCCCATTGTGTCGCGGCGGCGGCATCTGCTTCCGGAATGCGAAAACTGAGGATCGCCATTCCGTGATGGGAGTACGGGGTCGGGGACGCGGTCATGGCGCCGGGGCGCCTTCCAGTACAATCCCGGGTCGCTGATGTTCGACAACCTCTCCGACAAGCTTCAGGGCGTTTTCTCCGGTCTTCGTGGCCGGGGCAAACTGACCGCGGCGGACATCGACAAGGCGATGCGGGCGATCCGGTTGTCGCTCCTCGAGGCTGACGTCAGCCTGCCGGTGGTCAAGCAACTGACCGACGCGATCAAGGCGCGGGCGACGGGCGGCGAGGTCATGTCGTCGCTGACGCCGGACCAGCAGGTCATCAAGATCGTCAACGAGGAGCTCGCCGCGCTCATGGGCGGGACGGCGTCGCGCCTTCCGATGTCCTCCAAGCCGCCGACGGTGATCCTGATGGCGGGCCTGCAGGGCTCGGGCAAGACGACGTTCTGCGCCAAGCTCGCGCGGCAGCTTCGCACCGAGGGCCGCGCGCCCCTGATGGTCGCGTGCGACCTGCAGCGGCCGGCGGCCATGGAACAGCTCGAGGTGCTCGGCGGCCAGATCGGCGTTCCGGTCTGGCGCGAGGACTCCAAGGACCCGGTTGCGGTCGCGCGACACGGCGTGCGCGAGGCGCGCCGCACCGCCCGCGACGTCGTGATCATCGACACCGCCGGACGGCTCTCGATCGACGCCGAGATGATGGCGCAACTGGTGGCCGTCCGGGGCGAGGTCCAGCCGACAGCGGTGCTGCTCGTGCTGGACGCCATGACCGGGCAGACCGCCGTCGAGGTCGCGCAGACGTTCCAGTCGGCGGTGCATTTCGACGGGGTCGTGTTGACCAAGCTCGACGGCGACGCGCGCGGCGGCGCGGCGCTCTCGGTGCGCGCGGTGACGGGCAAGCCGATCCTCTACGTCGGCACCGGCGAGAAGGTCGACGACCTCGAGGCGTTCCACCCGGACCGGATGGCCCAGCGGATCCTGGGAATGGGCGACGTACTGAGCCTGATCGAGAAGGCCGAGCAGACGATCGACCACGAGAGCGCCGAAAAGCTCGGCAAGCGCATCCGCGGCGGCGAGTTCACGCTCGACGATTTCCTGGATCAGATCCAGCAGATACGCAAGATGGGGCCGATAAGCGGTATCCTCGGCATGATTCCCGGGTTCCGCCAAGCGGCGAAGCTCAAGGACGCCGAGATCGACGACAGCCAGCTCGATCGTGTGGAGGCAATCGTCAGGAGCATGACCCCGGCCGAGCGGCGGAGACCGGACATCATCAAGGGAAGCCGTCGCAAGCGCATCGCGGACGGCAGCGGTACCAAGGTCCAGGACGTCAACCAGCTCCTGGCGCAGTTCAAGCAGATGCAGAAGATGATGAAGCAGATCGGCAAAGGCGCCCGTCCGCAGCAGCTCTTCGGCAGCTGACAATCTCCAAGGAGGACCGTGGTCAAGATTCGCCTCACCCGAGTGGGCAGCAAGAAGAACGCCATCTACCGCGTCGTCGTGGCCGACGCCCGCTCACCGCGGGACGGACGCAACATCGAGACGGTGGGTCGCTACAACCCGCAGCTCCAACCCTCACTGGTCCAGCTCGACCTGCCGAAGGTCAAGGACTGGATCAGCAAGGGCGCGCAGCCGTCGTCGGCCGTCGCCAAGCTCATCAAGATCGCCGAGGCGGACGCCGCCACCGCGGCGGCGGCCCCCGCAGCCTGATCGGTGGCTGATTCCGCGGCCATCCAGGAGATGATCGCGACGCTCGCGCGCGGTCTCGTCGAGTCGCCCGACGACGTGCGCGTCGACGTGCGGGGCGACGACGACCGGCTGGTGTTCGAGCTGGTCGTCCCGGACGGGCAGCGCGGCCAGGTCATCGGCCGGGGCGGCCGGATCGCCCACGCGCTTCGCACGGTGACCCAGGCGGCCGGCCGGTCGCAGGGCACGCGCGCGACGCTCGACATCGTGGACTGACGCCCGTGGCCGCAGACGAGTTGGTCGTGGTCGGTCGGATCGGGCGTCCGCACGGCCTGATGGGGGAGGTGCGCGCCATGCCGACGGGCACGACGCTCGCCACCCTTGGCGCGGGCGACACCGTGGTGCTGGCGGGCGCCGGCGCCGGAGCGGGACAAACCACCACGATCGCCGCGCTGCGGCCGGTCGATCGCGGCGCGCTCATCATGTTCGAGGGCGTTGCAAGCCGTGACGCCGCCCAGGCCTTGACGGGCGCAACCATCGCAGTGGAGGCGACGCGGCTCGTCGCTCTCGACGCGCCCGACGAGTTCTACGTCCGCGATCTGATCGGTTGCGTGGTGTCGTCCGGCGACGTCCCTCTCGGTCCTGTGGTCGAGGTCTATCCAGGCGCCGCCAACGACGCGCTGGTCGTCGCGACAGCCGACGGTGGGAAGGTGCTCGTGCCGTTCACCAAGGACGCGGTCCTCGAGCTGGACCTGCCGGGCCGGCGCGTGGTCATTCGCCCCGACCTGCTCGGAGTGGAATCGTGAGGATCGACGTGTTCACGTTGTTCCCGGAATGGTTCGACTGGATGCGCCGTCCTCGCCACCTGGCGCAGGCGGGTATCGCGTCCGGCCTCGAGATCCGTTGTTTCTCGCTGCGCGACCACTCGCCGCTGGTCGGCCGGCAGGTCGACGACGCCCCCTACGGCGGCGGCTCGGGCATGGTGGTCCGCGTGGACGTGGTCGCCGCGGCCCTGGAGGCCGTCTACGGCGAGCCCGCGGAGCGGGTGCGCGACGCACGCCGCGTCGTCGTGCTGACCCCCCGTGGCCGCCAGTTCGCCGACGCGGTGTCCCGCGAGTACGCCGAGCTGGACGAGCTCGTCCTGCTGTGCGGGCGCTACGAGGGCTTCGACGAGCGCGTCCACGAGCACCTGGCGGGGGATTCGCTGTGCCTCGGGCCGTTCGTGCTCGCGGGAGGCGAGGTGGCCGCCATGGCGGTGATCGACGCGGTGGGCCGCAGGCTGCCGGGCGCGCTCGGAAACCCCGACAGCCTGGAGCACGAGTCGTTCGGGCAGGCGCTGGGCGGCGGGGTGGAGTATCCGCAGTACACCCGGCCTGCCGAGTTCGCCGGCTGGGGCGTTCCCGACGTGCTGTTGTCGGGAAACCACGCCGCTATCGACCGCTGGCGCGAGGAGCGTGTGCGCCCCTACCGTCCGTAAGGGGCTGTCGAGATACAAAACGACTGCGATGGGTGGCGAGCGAAAACCGAGCACGATGGTGTCTGCGAGCATCGTTGCTGCTGGTTGCAACAGCGATCTCGCGTTGCACCGTATGGCGACGGTTTGCAGCCGCCAACCGAGAGGGAGTTCCGAGACAGTCCGTCACGGCCGAGTGCTGGTAGGATGCCCGCTGATTTGCGTTCCGTGACCCCGAAGGAGTGCGTGTGAGCAGTGTCATCGAAGAGCTGGAGCGGATGCAGCTGCGTGACGACGTCCCCCAGTTCAAAGCCGGGGACACCGTCAGGGTCCACTTTCGGGTCATCGAGGGCCAGCGCCAGCGCGTGCAGGTGTTCGAGGGCGTGTGCATCAAGCGCCAGGGCTCCACGTCCCGCGAGACGTTTACGGTGCGCAAGCAGAGCTTCGGCGTCGGCGTCGAGCGCACGTTTCCGGTGCACTCGCCCAAGATCGAGCGCATCGAGCGGATGATCGAGGGTGACGTCCGCCGCGCGAAGCTCTACTACCTGCGTGGCAAGGTCGGCAAGAAGGCCCGCATCCGCGAGAAGCAGCGCTAACGGCAACCCCCGTCGAGCCGTATGTCGCCGCCCCGGCCAATCGCCGCGAAACGGCGCCAGGCACGGACCGCGTCGCTCTTTCGATTTGATCGCGCATTCGCGGTCAGGGTTGTTGCCGGCGCCGACGAAGCGGGCCGTGGGTGCCTGGCCGGGCCGCTGGTGGCGGCGGCGGTCGCGTTCGATCTGGAGTCGCTGACCCGGTCGGCGCGTCGTGAGCTGACCGGCCTCGACGATTCCAAGCGACTCACGCACGCGATGCGCGAGCGATTGGCCTGCGCGATCCTCTGCCACGCGCAGCAGGTGGTCGTCCGTGCGGCCTGCGCGCCGACGATCGACCGTGACGGCCTGCACAAAAGCAATCTGCGCTTGCTCGCCGAATGCTTGGCGGCGATCGATCCCGTGGCGGGCGTCTGTATCTCGGACGGGTTCCGTCTGCCGCATCCGGCGCCCGAGCACCGCGCCCTGATCGATGCCGACGCCACGTCGGCCGCCGTCGCCGCCGCCTCCATCATCGCCAAGACGACGCGGGATCGCATGATGGCCGGGCCGGCGCACGAGACGTGGCCGGAGTTCGGGTTTGCGCGCCACGTCGGCTATGCCACGAAGGAGCATCAGGATGCGCTTCGCACGGATGGGTTGAGCCCACTTCATCGGCGCTCGTTCCAATCTGTGGCATATCCCCAGTTGTGTCTGATCGACGGCGCGGGAGGCGTGTCGACGGTCGGGTCCATCTGAAACGCATCGGGGATATGCTCCACCCGCCGCAGGCGACGGCCCAGGTCGATCGCGATGACGTCGAACCGGGCACAGGCGCGGGAGAGCTCGGGATGTCGTGCCAGGTAGAGCCGGGCCGCGTTGATCATGCGTCGGCGCTGGCCGTGGCGCACCGGGTCGTCCAGCTCCTTGGTCTGCGCGCGCGACTTGACCTCGATGAACGCCACGACCCCGGCGCGCAACGCCACCACGTCAAGCTCGCCACCCGCGCCGCGCCAGTTCTTCGCGAGGATGGTCCAACCCCGCCTGACCAGGTACCGCCGGGCCATCGTCTCTCCGTGCGCTCCGATATGGCCGTGCTCGGACATGCCACACGTTTGCACGACGAGGGGACACCGCGCCACGCCAAAGTGTGTCAATTCACGCACCGAAGTGCGTCAATTCGCGACACACTTTCGGTCGCCGGTCGTCGCTCGATAAAGCGCGGGGGCGCCTCGATGAGAAGTGTGTCGTCAGTTGGCACAGTTGGGAGCGCGTTTTGGCACAAATGGGTGTAGCGCTGTAACACATCGGAGTGCCACGGTGTGGTCGTGGTCGCCAAGCTCGTAAGCCCAGCACTCATCGGTCTCGCCGCGGCGACCGTGCAGGTCGAGGCGGACCTGCGCCGTGGCACGCCCGCGTTCGCGGTGGTGGGCCTGCCCGACGCCGCGGTGCAGGAGTCGCGCGAGCGCGTGCGCTCCGGGGTCTCTAACCAGGGCTTCCAGATCCCACGCGGGCGCATCGTGGTCAACCTAGCGCCGGCCGATTTGCGCAAGGCCGGTCCCCAGTACGACCTGCCGATCGCGCTGTCGCTGCTCGCGGCCTCGGATCAGCTCAGCCGCTCGGCCTTGACGGGCGTCGGCGCGGTCGGTGAGCTCGCACTGGACGGTTCGATCCGCCCGGTCGCAGGGTCGCTCGCGATGGCCGAGCACGCGGCACGTCAGGGGTGGCGCTTCCTGCTCGTCCCGGCGGTCAACGCCGCCGAGGCGTCGCTGGTGCGCGGCATCGGCATCGTGCCGGTCGAGGGACTGCGGCACGCGGTCGACGTGTTGGAGGGTCGGGCGTCGGTCGACGCCCCGTCGGTCGATCCTGATCGGGTGATCGCGGCGCGCGATCAGCGCGCGGTGCCCGACCTGGGCGACATCCGCGGCCAGGTGGGCGCGCGACGCGGGCTCGAGGTCGCCGCGGCCGGTGGTCACAGCCTGCTGATGATCGGGCCGCCAGGCGGGGGCAAGACGATGCTGGCGCGGCGTCTGCCCGGGATCATGCCGGCGATCGACGTGGACGACGCGATCGTCGTCACCCGCATCCACTCGGTGGCGGGCCTGCTGCCGCACGGGACGGCGATGGTGGACGCCCGCCCGTTCCGGGCGCCGCATCACACGATCTCGGCCATCGGGCTTGTGGGGGGTGGACGCTCGCCTCAGCCGGGCGAGGTGACGCTGGCTCATCTGGGCGTGTTGTTCCTGGACGAGGTCTGTGCGTTCACCCCTGCGGCCCTGGACGCGCTGCGCCAGCCGCTCGAGGAGGGCTGGGTCGACGTCACCCGCGGCATGGTCACCGCGCGATTCCCGGCGCGGCCACTCTTGGTGTGCGCGGGCAACCCGTGTCCGTGCGGGTTCGACGGCGACCCACGCCGTCGCTGCACCTGCGTCCCGGGGCGCCAGGAGGCCTACCGCGCGCGGATCTCGGGTCCCGTCGCCGACCGCTTGGACATCCAGATCGACGTGCCGCGCTTGGACGCCGAGGAGATCGTCGGAACGGCGATCCCGGGGGAGGCGAGCGCACTGGTGCGCGCCCGCGTCGAGTCGGCGCGGGCGCACGCACGCGGCCGCGGCCAGACGGTCATCAACGCCGATCTGACCCCGGCCCAGGCGCGCGCGGCGTGTGCGCTCGACGCGGACGGACGGGCGCTTCTGACGCGTGCCGTCGATCGGCACGGCCTGTCGGCGCGCGGCCACGACCGGCTGCTGCGGGTTGCACGGACCATCGCCGATCTGGCGGGAGCCGAGCGTGTCACGAGCGATCATCTGGCCGAGGCGCTCCAGTACCGCACAGCCGGCGTGCTGGCGAGGCGGGCCGCATGAGCTGGCAGCTCGGCCTCGCGCGGCTGGCGGATCTCTTGGAACGGGACCTGCAGCGACCCGCCCGGATCGCCGGGGGCGGCGCGCGCCTGTGGTCGGCGTCGGCGGCCGCGCTGGAGCGGCTGCTTCGCGTGGACACGCCGCTCCTGGCTCAGGCGCTGGCGCTTCGGCGTGGGTTCGACGCCGATGCCGAGCGGGCGGCGCTCATGACCCGTGGCATCGGGCACGTCGGCATCGGTGAGCCGGGGTATCCCGTGCGTCTGGCCGAGCTGCCCGATCCGCCGTTCGGCCTCTTCATGATCGGGCTCACCGACGCGCCCGGGGTGGACCAGCCGGTCGTCGCCGTGGTCGGAAGCCGGCGGCCGACGACGATGGGAATGCGCTTCGCCCATGACCTCGCCAAAGGGCTCGCCGCGCGCGGGGCACTCGTGGTCAGCGGGCTCGCCCTGGGTATCGACGCCGAGGCTCACGCTGGCGCGCTCGCTGCGGGCGGCCCGACCCTGGCGGTGCTGGGGGCGGGGGTCGACGTCAGCTCGCCACGCACCAACGATCGCCTGCGTGCCGAGATCCTGGCCGAAGGGGGAATCCTGTCGGAGTATTGGCCCGGCACGGAGCCCGCGCCGTGGCGGTTTCCGGCCCGCAACCGGATCGTCGCCGGCATCGCCGACGCGGTCGTCGTGGTCGAGGCGGGGGAGCGCTCAGGGGCGCTCATCACCGCGGACTTCGCGTTGGAGCAGGGGCGTCCCGTGCTGGCGGTCCCCGGCGCGCCCTTGGCCGCGGCGTCGGTGGGCTGCAACGCGCTGCTTCGGGCGGGAGCGGCGATGTGCGAGAGCGTCGAGGACGTGATCGCCGAGTGCGCGCACCTGGCCTGGGGCGGGATCGGGCCGTCACGGGGGAGCTGTCCGGCGCCGGCAGGGCTTGACGGGCAGATCTGGGAGCTGCTTGGCAGGGAGCCGCTTCGCCTGGACGAGATCGGCGCGCGGGTGGGAGCCGACGCGGCGGCCGTGACCGCGGCGCTGGGACGCTTGGAGTTGGACGGCTACGTCGTTCGCGGACAGGCCCAGCGCTTCTGGGCGGCGCCCCTAGCCGGAGCGGCGTGAGGAGCTTGACTTCGCCGTGGTGCGGCGGGCCGAGCTGCGACGGGTGCGGTATCGCTTGAGAATGGCCTCGGCTTCCTCCGCCACCGTCCGGCGGGTGGTGAGGGGCTCGAACAGCACGGCTTCACCCTGGTGCTTGATCAGCTCCTTGACCAGCCAGGGCTCGCTCGCGTAGGGGATCTCGACCAGCACCGACCCGTCGCTGTGGCGCTCGCTCGACGGGTGCTCCTCCTCGAGCCAGCGCGCGACGCTCGGGCTGCACCACACCGACGCGCTCTGCGCGAGCGTGCCGCCCACCTGCGGCCGGTCACCCCAGGGCAGGTAGGGCCCCGCCGTCATCTCGCTGCGGCGCTTGAAGCGCTCCTTGGTCACGCGCGCGCTGCGGATGCGGTCCAGTCGGAACGTCCGCTGCTCCTCCGCCCGGCGGCACCAACTGACCACGTACCAGGCAGCCCGCGTGTTGACAAGCAGGTGCGGCTCAATCGTTCGCGAGGTGATCGCCCCGCGCGCCTCGGTCCAGTACTCGATCTCGAGGACCCGGTCCTCGCGGATGGCTCGGGTGATCGCGGCGGCCACGGCGGCGTTGGCGGTCTGGATGCGGCCCAACTCGATGGGGGGCAGGCGGTCCTCGCCGATCGCGGCCTCGATCTTTTCACGGGCTGAGGCGAGCGGATCGTCCCTGCCCACCGGCAGCCGGTCCCCGATGAACTCGAGCGCCCACAGCAAGGCTTTCGCCTCCAGGGGCGAAAGGCGCGCGGGGCGGGAAAACTGCTCGCCGTAGGTCTCCTTCTGCACGGAGACCGCGTCGTCCACGACCTGGGCGAACAGCGCGTAGCACCCGCCGCCGAAGTTGATCAGGTTGAGCAGCCCGATGTCGTCCTCGAGCTCACGCTGCGACAGGTTGAGGCCGGTCCGAAGCTCCACGCACGGGACATGCCCGTCGTGCGAGCGTCCGCAGGCGGCGAGCAACCGCGTCATCAGCGCCAGAAGTCGTGTGAAGCGCTCGGCGGGCACGACCCGGTCCGGCGCCGTGGCCGGACCCGAGCTCGCGGTGCTGCGCCGCTCCGAGACCGTGACGGTGATCGCCTCGGCGATCGCGCGGTCCTTCGGGTCGGCGGTGTGGCGGTCGACCACCAGCTCGAGCGCGGCGATCGCGGCGGCCCGCAGCTCCGGCGGGCCCACGACCTCGGCGTCGATGCCCAGCCCCAGGATCCAGGTCAACAACTCGCGCATGGACCCGTAGGGCGTGGTGAACAGCCCGGTGCCGTCCGCGTTGGCCTCGAACGTCCCGTACTGGCCGAACATCTGCTCCACCCACCACGCGATGGTGGGCGTCAGCGCGATCGTGGCCGACTCGGTGGGCTCGGCCAGTTGCCAGGCCGCGCGGTCCCGGTACGGCGACAGATCGAAATCGCGGGGCGCAGAGAAGTCGTGCTCCGCGCGCGACTTGAACGTGATGCGCCCCTCGATCCGCGAGAGCCGGAAGATCCTGGTCGCGCCGCGCTCGTGCGAGTGGCCGACCATGTACCAATTGCCGGCCGTGTAGAGCAGGCTGTACGGGTCCACCTCGCGCTGCGAGCGCTCGTCGCGCCCGATCGAGTAGTACGAGAACCGGATCGTCTTTCGCCGCCCGATCGCCGACTCGATCTTGGTCAGGTACGTCGCCACGTCACTCGAGTACCCGGGTCCCAGCAGGTTGACCGCGACGGTGCGGGCCGCGTGGTCGTCCAGCGGGCTCGGTCGTCCCAACGTCAGGTGCTGCAACGCCAGCCGCAGGGGCTCGGCGTACGCGAACTGGCCCTCCAGCAGGTACAGACAGGTCTGCAGGGCCGAGAGCTCCGGCTCGTCGAAATCGATCGGCGGCAGGTAGTAGCTCTCGGGCGGCAGCGCGTACAGGTCGCCCTGGAACGGGTCGTCGCCCGGGCGCTCCACCGTCAGCGAGAAGCCCATCGCCTCGAGCTCGCTCCGGTCGGAGTAGAAGCGGCGCAAGAACGCCTGCTCGCTCATCCCGCCGTAGCCCTCCACGTTCTCGTGGATCTCGTCGGCCGTCACGGGACGGTGCTGGGACATCAGGAACGCGACCAAGGAGAGCTGGCGAACCAGCTTGTCGTCGTCTCTCATTGCCATTGATGCGCTCGATTCAAAAGACGTCGCGGCGACGTCGAGACGGGAAGGGACGTCGTCGATCCGCGCCGAAGGTCACGGGGGCTCACCGGGACGTGCGCCACCGACTTTCGGAACGCGATTGATGCAACGAGGTTCACTGCGAGCCGATGATAATCGAGAGCCTCGACCGGCCAAGGCGCTTTTGCCGGGCCGCCACGAGTCCTGCCCGCACGATGCGGGAAACCCGTTAAAGGCGAGAGGGCGCCAGCCTGTGGATAACTCGATCATCTCCCAGGGATGGTGCCGGTGCTCCGGGCCCGACCCCATCACTGCGGTTCAGGGGGCGGGCGCGCGTCCGATCCAACGCGACGCGACGAGGCCTTCCAGGGGGACCAGCGCCGCCGGAATCAGCGCGACCCACCACAGGTCGCGGGCGAGCAGGATCGCCGACAGTGTGGCGGCCGCGATGCCGGCCAGGATGACCACGGTCTCGGCGCGCGTCACGGCGACGTGGTCGTTCAGATCCACCCGTGCGTGGAGCACTGTGGCCGCCGCGCCCGCCACCACCAGCGGGATGAGCGCGGAATCCACGACGAGCACGCCCACCAGCGCCCCCACGCACGCCACCGCCGCCCAGGCGCATCCGTAGAGCCGCGCGGCGCCCTCAAGCCGCACCACCGTCGTGCGTTTGGGCGGATGGGCCCGCGCGTCGGGACCGCGGTCGAGATAGTGGTGGAACATGAGCATCGACACGCAGTACGCGCCGTGCACGGCGCCGATGAGCACGGCCTGCCCGGACACCCTGCCCGTCTGCACCGCGAACCCCCCGACCGCACACGCGGCCACGCACACGAGCGCGACACCCTCACCCGCAAACGGGACATAGGCGGCCGCGACGGGCGGGAGCGTGTAGAGCAGCGCGCCCAGCAGGCCGAGCGCGCCGAACGTCAGGAGCCACCACCCGCGGTGCGACGACACGACCACCCCAAGGCCGATCGCCGCCATCGCCGCGACCGAGCCGAGCCAGACCAGGCCGCGCTCGCTCAACAGGCCGTCGCGCAGGACCTTGCTGCCCCCGCTCAGCACGCGCGGCGCCGGGTCGCGATCCGTGCCCGAGCGCCAGTCGGTCAGCTCGTTGACGCAGTGCGCGACCGCGCCCTGGAGCAGCAACCCGATGCACCAGGCCGCGACCATCCACCCGGCCTGCTCCGATCCGTTCCAGCCCAGGGCCGACCCCAGCGTGATCGCAGAGAACGACCACAGGAGCACCGGGACGATCCGAAGCTCCAGGTACACGCCGGCGATCGTGCGACGAAGATTGCCACCGCGCACCGGGTGCGTCGTCGCGCTCACCGTCGGTCACCTCCGGGGCCGCGTGTGTCAAGATCACCGTTGTGACGGTCCTGGAGCACAACTACCCGATTCCGGGCGAAGCCGAGCTTGCCCAAATGGTCGGCGCGGCGACGCCCCACTTTGCCCTCCAGATCCGCGACCGGGTCCATGCGTTCGCCCAGTCGCTGCCGGCGGATCACGCGCGTCAGACCGAGCTCAGCGCACATGTCGCCCGCCTTGAGTCGCTCGCCCTCGGTGGCGAGGCCGGCAGCGCCGGGCAGGCCGAGCTTCCCGCGCGCTCGTCACTGGTCATCCCGACCCCCGACGCCTGAGCGTCCGAGGGCCCTCCGCACGACGTCTGAAAAGGCGTGCAGGATCCGGGCGGTGGCGCCCCACACGTCCTCATCCAGCAGCGGGTAGCGCAGCGACAGCACATCCGGCGCGTCCGGAAGCGCCGCGTCGGCGATCAGCACGGCGGCGAGCGGCACCTCCAGAACCCGCGCGATCTCGCGCTCACAGGGTACGGGGTGGACCACGGCGGCCGAGACACCGATGTACGGCGCCACCACGAACCCGCTGACCATCGTCAGCTCGTCGCTCAGCCGGCCGACCAACTCCACCGCGTCGGGCGCGATCCCGAGCTCCTCGTGGGTCTCGCGCAGCGCGGTGGCGCCCAGATCCTGGTCCTCCTGTTCCCACCGGCCGCCGGGCAGCGATATCTGGCCCGGGTGGTGCGCCAGCGTGTCGGTCCGCTTGGTGAGCACCAGATGCGGCGCGCCGTCACGGTCATAGAGCAGGATCAGCACGGCTGCGCGCCGGGCGTCCTCAGACGCGGATCCGGCGGTGATTCCCGCGAGGAGCGGCCGGATGAGCCCAGCCAATGTGACCGCTGGGGGGAGGTGGTCGTGCGCGCTGGGAGTGATCGCCGGCATCGCGCTGATAGTAGTGCCCGAGACCCTCCCGGCGATCGGTACCCTGGCCGGGTGGACGATCCGTCGCTCGATCAGCTCGTCGCGGCGCTTGCCGACGCCCGTGAGCGGGCGCAGGAGGTCGCCGGCGCCGCCGCGGTGGGGGTGCGCGCCGTGGAGCCCGCGCGCGACCGGCGCTGGTATCTGTGCGCGTTCGAGGGCCCCCGGTTCGTGTGCCTGGACGCGGAACTGATGGTCGAGCGCGACGCGCGCCGCGTCCACCAGGCGGCGGCGTGCGCGTTGCTGGTCGAGCACGCGGAGGGTCTGATCGAGCAGGGCGAGCTGGACCTGCTGGCCGCCGCGGCGGCCGCGCTCGCCATCCACGTTGAGGCGGCCGAGCTCGCCGACGCCCTCAGCTCGCTCCAGGCCGCTGCGCGCGATCTGGCCGCGTGGCGCGCCTCACCAGCTCGGGCCGTCGCTTCGCTGGCCGAGCTCGAGGCCGGCATCCGCCTGCACGACGATGCCCGTCGCCAGTACGAGCGCTATCTGGAGGGCACCGAGCCGCTCGTCGCCATCCAGGACCGGCTGGCCGACGAGTTGGTGGCGGCGCTGCGGGATCTGGAGGAGGCGGCGGGCCGGGCGGGCATCGCGAGCCCGCTGTCGTCGACGATCGCCGAGGCGATGCCCGCGCTCGATACCGCCGCCGCCCAGATCATCGACGCCCACGTGACGCCGCTCGACAAGGCGCCGGAGCGGGGGAGAACGGTGGGTTAGCGGCGCTTTCGCATCGACAACACCACGATCGCGGCGATGATCAGGATCACGACGACGATCGGGGCGATCGTCCTGGCGCCGATCACGGCCGTCATTCGGCTGTCGGCCCTTCCGCGAGGAACTCCAGCAGGTCCTCGACGGTGAAACGTCCGCTCTGCATCGAGGCCACCAGCCCGTAGACCGTGGCGGTGTGGGGGCGCTCCAACACGTAGTCGCGCATCGCCTGATTGGCGGCGGTCTCGATCTGGGCGACCAACTCGCGTCCGGCGTCGGTGGCGCGCAGCCCGCCCCCCGGAACCTCGGCCAGACCCGCGCCGGTCAGGCGCCCGGCCATGGCGGCGACCTCATCGGGGTCGGCCGAGAGCTCGCCGGCAACCGCGGTGACCGTCGAAGGGCCGTCCGCGCGCGCCAATTGACGCAGCACGAGGTACGTACCCGAGCTCAGCCCGGCGTCGGTGACCGTCTGGTCCAGCACGCCCGCAAGCTCGGCCAGAAGCGCCAGATCGTCTTCGGAGCGGAGCACCGGCCTGCCTACGGTCCGAAGCGGTGGGGCGGGGCGGGGCGCAGCATGTCGTACGTCGCCCCGTACCAGATGCGCCCGGTGATCTTGAGGTCGTCCAGGATGCGCAGGGCGCTGTGGACGACGCCTGAGGTTGCGCCGTGGCCCCAGGTGTTGGCGACGGTGATCTCGAAGTCGTGCCCGCCGGCGTCACGAATCGGCCGCGCGTTGGCGCGCCCGAGCGCGACGCGGGCATCGGTCAGGCGGCGCGGATCGTCGACCGTCAGGAAGCATTCGAAGAACGCCCAATCGTCGGGCTGCTCGTTCAGGAGCGCGCTGAAATCGTCTGCATAGGCCACGGCGGGCGAGGCTAGCAGGCATGTGCCGGGGCATGCCACGACGGCCGTGGGGTCATCGCGCCCATCGGCCCCGGGACCGATGGCGGGACGGCTCGCCGGGGGCCCTTGCTAGGGTTCTGGCCATGGTCGATCAGATCCTCTCCCGAGCCGCCGACGGCGAGCGAATAACCCCGGACGAGGCCGTCACGCTCTACCGGGACGCGCCACTCGCGGATCTGGGGGCCGCGGCCGCCACGGTCGCGCGTCGGCTCTACGGCGACGAGGTGACGTACAACGTCAACGCGCACCTCAACCCCACCAACATCTGCGTGGTGGGATGCGGCTTCTGCGCGTTCGCCGTCTGGACCGACAAGGACGAGCGGGCATACGCCTACTCCGTCGACCAACTCGTGGACCGCGCTCAGCAGCTCTCGGACCTCGGGATCACGGAGCTGCACATCGTGGGCGGCATGACCAAGGAATACGACCTCGAGTACTACGAGGAGCTCTTTCGCGACCTCAAGTCGACGTTGCCGCATGTCGCACTGACTGCGCTGACAGCGGTCGAGATCGATTTCGTGGCCCGTCTGTCCAAGGTGACGAGCGCCGAGGCCCTGGCACGCACGATGGCCGCCGGCCACGACACGATGCCGGGCGGCGGCGCCGAGGTGTTCAGCCCCCGTGTGCGCAAGATCATCGCCGACCGCAAGGTGCCCGCCGAGACGTGGCTCTCGGTCCACCGCCAGGCCCACGGCGAGGGGATGCGCACCAACGCGACGCTGCTGTTCGGGCACTTCGAGACGCCCGAGGAGCAGGTCGACCACATGCGACAGCTCCGCGAGCTGCAGGACGACACCGGCGGCTTCCAGGCGTTCATCCCGCTGCCGTTCCTGCCCGGCAACACCGAGTTCGCCTACCTGCCCGGTCCCAGCCGCGAGGAGAAGCTCCGCACCATCGCGGTCGCACGCCTGTTCCTGGACAACGTCCCCCACATCAAGGGCCACTGGGTGATGATCGGCGAGGAGATCACCGCTGAGGCGCTGTCCTACGGGCTCGACGACCTGTCGGGAACGCTGACCGAGGAGCGCATCGCCCACGCGACCACCGTGCAGACGCCGCTCGGACTGACCCAGGAGCGCATTCGTGGGCTGGTCACCTCGGGCGGCCGCGTGCCCGTCGAGCGCGACACCCTCTACCGCCGCGTCTCGCGCGAGGAGCTCACCGCCTCGGCCTAGATGACAAAGAACTCCTGACGCGGACACTAGCTGTCATGCCCAGGGAGGTTGCGAACGCGGCTGATGGGTGATTGGCCGTCGAGGGCGCTGTGGGGGCGCTGCTCGTTGTAGTGGCGCAACCAGTGTGGCAGCGCGTTGGCGCGGTGACGGTCGGTGGCGTAGGTCTGGCCGTAGCCCCATTCGCGGGCCATCGTCTGGTGGAACCGTTCGACCTTGCCGTTGGTCCGGGGGCGGTAGGGGCGGATGGTGAGGTGGCGGATCTGGTTGTCGGCCAAAGCTTCGCGAGCTTTCGTGTTTTTGGTGTACGCCCAGGCGTTGTCGCTCATCAATCGTTTCGGGTGGATGGCGTGACGGGCGAACCACGCCAACGCGCGGATCATGAAAGCGGTGACGGTCGCGGCGGTCTCGTCGTCGCAGAGCTCGACGTAGGCGAGGCGGGTGTGGTCATCGACGATCGCGTGGGCATAGCTGTAGCCGGCACCGCGGCTGTTTGTGGTGCGGTCACCGGTGACGGCGTGGCCGGGACGCTCAAACCGTGCGTAGCGTTTGATGTCGATGTGCAGCAGGTCTCCGGGGCAGGGCCACTCATACCGGTTCGGCGTCTCCCGTTCGGCCGGCGGGATCCGTGACAGCCCGGCGCGTTGAAGGACGGCGTGGACGGTCGCGTGGGCGACCCCGACCTTGCCGGCGATCAACCTCGGTCCCCACCCGGTCCGCTCACGCTCGTTGAGGATCTCCTCCTCGAGGGCAGCGGCGAGGCGGTTGGGGGAGCGGTGCGGGCGGGATGAGCGGTCGTTGAGGCACCCCCACGAGTCGCGGTCGCTCAAGCTGGCCGCACGCCACCTCGTGGTCCATTCCCATGCCGTGGTCTTCGACACGCCGCTGCGGCCCGCGGCCTGCTTGAGCGACAACCCATCGTCGATGACGAGGCTGACCAGCCGCCGCCGCCCGGCAGGGGTGAGCTTCGCGTTACTGTGTTGCATCGGGTCCTCCGAGAGAGAGTGAGCTAGACACCCACAACCCTCTCGGAGGCCCGACCTCCCCGCCTACCCGTTCGGAACGTCTACAGGCACGTCAACTAGCGGCAGGCCACGTGGCGCCGCGTCCGGCGAGGTGGGCGGCGAGGTGGTCGGTCAGGTCCCGGGCGTCGTCCTCGGCGCCGTGGATGAAGCTCGACTTACGGCGCCGCAAGAGGTTCAAGCCGA
>JBKKDD010000122.1:0-11731 GCA_046708705.1 Miltoncostaeaceae bacterium
CCACCAGGGCGATGCGTGGCGCGTGCGGCGGGGTGTCCATCGGCCGCAACCCTATGGGACTGTCACGACCGCGGAACGCCGCGCTGAGCGGACGATTCGTACCCGGCCGGGTCGCGCGCGGCGGCGCAGCTGCTAACGTCGCGTGACGGACCGCCCGCCGTGGGAGAGACCGGCTTCGAGCCGGCGCCGAAGGAGCAACCGCCCCGGAAACTCTCAGGCACAAGGGACCGTGGGGGGCGCGGTGACGCTGGAGAGCGGATGGTCAGACATCCCGCCGACGGGGAAAGCCCGGATCACCGGGTCCATCTCTCAGGCACACGGACAGCGGGGGCACGCGAGCTTCGCATGCCACCACACCGGGAGCCCCCTGATGATCGACACCCGCGCCACGCTGACCGTGCTGGAAGACCACGCGGCGTTCGCCGCGCGCCACATCGGGCCCGGCGGCGCCGATCTGGGCGACATGCTGGACGCGGTCGGGGCGTCGAGCCTCGGCGAGCTGATCGACCAGGCGGTGCCCGCCTCGATCCGCCTGAGCGAGCCGCTCGACCTGCCCGCGCCTCTGACCGAGGCCGAGGCGCTCACGCGCCTTCGCGCGGTCGCCTCGCGCAACACCGTGATGACGTCGCTGATCGGCCTGGGCTACCACGACACGATCACGCCGCCGGTCATCCAGCGCAACATTCTGGAGAACCCCGCCTGGTACACCGCCTACACCCCGTACCAACCCGAGATCTCCCAGGGGCGCCTGGAGGCGCTGCTGAACTTCCAGACCGTCGTGGCCGAGCTGACGGGGTTGCCGCTCGCCAACGCGTCGCTCCTGGACGAGGGTACGGCGGCGGCCGAGGCGATGACGATGGCCCGGCGCCTGAGCAAATCCGCATCGCCGGTGTTCTTCGTCGATGCCGACTGCCATCCCCAGACCATCGCGGTCGTCGCGACCCGCGCCGAGCCGATCGGCATCCAGGTGGTCGTGGGCGACCCGACGGGTGAGCTGCCCGACGCGCTGTTCGGGGCCCTGGTGGCGTTTCCCGGATCGTCGGGCGTGCTGCGCGACCTGGCACCGGTCGCCGAGCACGTCCACGCTGCGGGCGGCCTGGTGGTGGTCGCGGCCGATCCGCTGGCGATGGTGGTGACCACGCCGCCCGCCGACATGGGCGCCGATATCGCCGTCGGCTCGATGCAGCGCTACGGCGTGCCGATGGGCTACGGCGGCCCGCACGCCGGGTTCATCGCGACCCGCGACGCGCATGCACGCGCCCTGCCGGGGCGGCTCGTGGGGGTCTCGCTGGACGTGGCCGGGCGTCCCGCGCTCCGCCTGGCGCTCCAGACCCGCGAGCAGCACATCCGGCGTGAGAAGGCGACCAGCAACGTGTGCACCGCGCAGGTGCTGCTCGCGGTCATCGCCGGTATCTACGCCGCCTGGCACGGGCCGGATGGGCTGCGGCGGATCGCGATGCGGGTGCAGCGGCTGACGTCGCTCCTGGTCGCGGGTCTGCGCGGCGGGGGCATCGAGGTCGCTGCCGAAACGTGGTTCGACACGATCCGCGTGGCCGTGGCCGGCCGGGCCGATCAGGTCTGCGCCGACGCGCGCGCCCGGGGCATGAACCTGTGCCGCGTCGACGCGGACACCGTCGGCATCAGCCTGGACGAGACCACCACGCGCGAGGTGGTCGAATCGCTGTGGGCGGTGTTCGGCGTCGAGGCGTCGGTGGACGAGTTGGACGGCCGGGCCGCGGACGGCATCGGCGCGTTCGCCCGCACAGGCGAGCTTCTGACCCATCCGGTCTTCCACCGCCACCACACCGAGCACGAGATGCTGCGCTACCTGCGCCGCCTGGCCGACCGTGACCTGGCGCTCGACCGCACGATGATCCCGCTCGGCTCGTGCACGATGAAGCTCAACGCGACCACCGAGATGCTGCCGATCACGTGGCCCGAGTTCGCGCGGATGCACCCGTTTGCCCCGGTCGAGCAGGCCGCCGGGTACCTGGAGATGATCCGCGACCTGGAGGCGGCGTTGTGCGAGGTGACCGGCTACGACGCCGTGTCGCTCCAGCCCAACGCCGGGTCCCAAGGCGAGCTCGCCGGGCTACTCGCGATCCGCGCCTATCACCGCGCGCGCGGCGATGCCGAGCGCACGGTCTGTCTGATCCCGTCCTCCGCGCACGGCACCAACGCGGCGTCGGCGGTGATGGCGGGCATGAGCGTGACCGTGGTGGCGTGTGATGCGGACGGCAACGTGGACCTGGACGACCTGCGCGCCCGCGTCGCCGACGTCGGTGAGCGCCTGGCGGCGATCATGGTCACGTACCCGTCCACGCACGGGGTGTTCGAGGAGGACATCAGCGCGATCTGCGCCGTCGTGCACGATGGCGGGGGACAGGTCTACGTGGACGGCGCCAACCTGAACGCCCTGGTCGGCCTGTCCAAGCCCGGCGCGTTCGGCGCGGACGTCTCGCACCTGAACCTGCACAAGACGTTCTGCATCCCGCACGGGGGCGGCGGTCCCGGCGTCGGGCCGGTCGCGGTCCGCGCTCACTTGGCGCCGTACCTGCCCAACCATCCGATGGTCCCCGAGGCCGGTCCGGAGACCGGTGTCGGTCCGATCTCGGCGGCGCCGTGGGGCTCGGCGGGGATCCTGCCGATCCCGGCGGTGTACATCGCGTTGATGGGCCCGGACGGGCTTCGCCGTGCGAGCGAGATCGCGATCCTCTCGGCCAACTACGTGGCCGCGCGTCTGGCGTCCCACTACCCGGTGCTCTTCACTGGCGCGTCCGGCCGGGTCGCGCACGAGTGCATCCTGGATCTGCGGCCTCTCCGCGAGGCCTGCGGTGTCACCGTGGACGACGTGGCCAAGCGGCTGATGGACTTCGGGTTCCACGCCCCGACGATGTCGTTCCCGGTGCCAGGCACGCTGATGGTCGAGCCGACCGAGTCCGAATCCAAGACGGAACTCGACCGCTTCTGCGACGCGATGATCGCGATCCGCGACGAGATCGGCCGCGTTGCGTCGGGTGAGTGGAGCGTCGATGACAACCCGCTGCGCGGCGCGCCGCACACCGCCGACGACGTCAGCGCGGACACCTGGGAGCGCGGCTACCCCCGCCAGGTCGCCGCCTACCCGCTCCCAAGCCTCCTGACGACCAAGTACTGGCCCCCGGTCGGGCGCATCGACCACGCCCACGGTGACCGCAACCTGGTCTGCGCCTGCCCCCCGATGGAGGCCTACGCCGAGGGGTAAGCGGGCCCGCTCCGGGGCGCCTGGGCAACTGACGATCGGCCCGAGAACCACTTGCTGATACTGGATCCCGCGGCGCGAAAACATCCTTCCGACATGCAGCTCACGTGCCGGCGTCGAGGCCTTCGATCTCGCAGACCACCTGGTCCGGTGCGTCGGCCGGCGCCATGATCGCGTGCCCCTGCGTCTCGATCATCAGGTGCGGGCCCTGGTCGGTGACGAAGCGCCAGGCCAGCGTCGTCTCGCCCGCGTGGACGTGCGTCGGGTCGCCGGTCCCGATGTGGACGAGCTCTTGGCCCGCGATGGCGCAGAGCGCGCGGATGATCCTGACCGGTCGCGGCTCCCCGGCCCGCGCCGCGGCGATCCGCTGCGCCATGTCGGGAATCGCGGCCGCGCGGCGCGCCACCTCGGACTCCATCTCGTCGCGGCTCACCACGCGCAGCTTCGCGTGGCCGCGCAGCCACGTGGCGTTCTTGACCGCCACGTCCTCGACCTCGCAGGCCTTCGCGAACTGATCGGTCACGTTGCCCAGCAGGTCCCGCACCGGGTTGTCGCCCCAGTAGTCGCGTGCCAGGAAATCGTCAAGGACCTCATCACCCAGCCGCGTGACGACCGCGATGCCCTCAAGGAACACGGCCTGGTGCATGCGGGCCCCCATCGTCCGCAGACCGTCGCGGACCTTCGACATGACGTTGGCATCCCAACCGCTGTTGTAGACGAACTGCGCGAACCCGCCGTTCTCCATCTGCGCGAGGTAGTACTGCACGAAGTAGCTGCGCAACGCGTCGGGCGTGATCTCCTCGGCGGTCAGGAACTGGGCGAAGAGCGCGTCCACGAACGCCGCGTTCGAGACGACGATCCGCAGCGGGTCTTCCGCCGCGAACGAGCTGCTCGACACGACGATCGCGTCGTCTGGGATCACGGGCACCGCCTTCGGTTCGGCATCGCGGGATCGCGGAATGTAGCGACGTGATCGTTTCTCGGCCGTTCGCACCCGCAAAGCCGCCACGGCGGATCGTCGAGCGTCGTTGCTTCATGCGCTGCGGGCGGTTACTCCTCGTACGCGCCGATGGCGCGGGCGATCACCATCTTCTGGACCTCGACCGTGCCCTCGCCGATGTCCAGGATCTTGGCGTCGCGGTAGAGGCGGGCGATGGGGGACTCCTCCATCCAGCCGTAGCCGCCGTGCAGATGGAGGGCACGCTCGGCGACGGTCTGGGCCAGTCGGCCGGTCACGAGCTTGGCCATGGCCGCGGCCTTGGTGTAGCGCCCGCCCGTGTCCTTCATGCGTGCCGCCAGGTAGAGCAGGCTGCGGGCCGAGGCGATCTCTGTGGCCATCTCGGCGAGCTGGAACTGCACGGCCTGGAACCCGACCAGCGCCTTGCCGAACTGCCGGCGCTGCTTGGCATGGGTCAGCGCGAGCTCGAACGCGCCCTGCGCCAGGCCCAGCCCGATCGCCCCGACGCTGATCCGCCCGCCGTCCAGCACCTTGAGGAACTGGTGAAAGCCCTGTCCCGTGACGCCCAGCAGCGCCTCGGGCCCGACGCGCAGCCCGTCGAAGTTGAGCGGGCGCGTGTCGCTCGCCTTCCAGCCGATCTTGCGCAGCGGCGGCCCGGCAACATACCCCGGCGCGTCGGCCGGGACGACGAAGTTGGTGACCTCGCCGGGCGCGGTCAGCGCGGTGATCGTGCAGCAGCCCGTGATGTCGGTGCCGGCGTTGGTGATGAACATCTTGGACCCGTCGATCTGCCAGCCGCCGTCCGGCTGCGCCTGCGCGCGGGTGCGGGTCGCGCCGGCATCTGACCCGGCGTCCGGCTCGGTCAGCCCGAACGCGCCGAGCATGCGCCCGCTGGCCAGGTCAGGCACCCACCGTGCCTTCTGCGCGTCGTCCCCGAACATCACGATCGGCATCGTCCCGAGCGACGTGTGTGCGGCCACCGTGATCGCCACGCTCGAGTCCACCCGCGCGAGCTCCTCGATGGCGATCGCGTAGGAGAGCGTGTCCAGGCCGCCGCCGCCGAGCTCCTCCGGCACCGGCATGCCCATCAGCCCCAGCTCGCCCAGCTTCGTCACGATCTCGTATGGGAACCGCGACTCGCGGTCGAGCTCCTCCGCGACCGGCCCGACCTCGCCCTCGGCGAACTCCCGCACGGTGCGTCGCATGAGCACCTGCTGCTCGGTCAGCTCCTCGTTCATGCGCCGACGATCGCCAGGCGCCGCGCGGCGCGGCGGCGAGCGATGCTCAGCGCGCTGACGCCGTCATCCTTGGCCTCGAGGATGATCGCGCGAACGGCGTCGCCGACCCCGTCCGCCAGCGCCATCGCGCGATCGGGATCAAACCCGTTGCGCTCTTCGGCGATCGCGATGATCCCGCCGGCGTTCGCGACGAAGTCGGGCACGTAGTCGATCCCCCGGGCCTGCAGCAGCGCCGAAGTGTCGTCGCCGCCCAGTTGGTTGTTGGCGGCGCCACAGACCAGCCGGCAGCGCAGCGCGGGGACCGTCGCGTCGGTCAGGACCCCGCCCATGGCGCACGGGGACAGGATGTCGCAGTCGGCGCTCAGGATCTGGTCGGGGCCGATGACCACCCCGCCGGTCTCGGCTGCGACCAGCGCCAGCCGCTCCGGGTCGATGTCCGAGAGCACCAGCGATGCGCCCGCGGCGGCGGCCAGCCGCGCGACGCCGGAGCCCACCTTGCCCGCCGCGCCCTGGATCGCCACGCGTGCGCCCTCGAGCGTCACGGCGCCGCCGGAGGCCTCCCATCCCGAGCCCATCGCGGCCACCACGCCGCGGGCGGTGTAGGGGGAGGGGTCGCCGCAGCCGCCCATCCCGGGGCTGACGCCCAGGGCATATGGGGTCAGCGATCGCAGGAAGTCCATGTCGCCGGTCGTCGTCCCCACGTCCTCGGCCGTGTAGTACTGGCCTTCGAGCTGGTCCAGCACCGCGGCGAACGCGGTCAGGAGCCCCGGCGTCTTGACCCGGCGCGGGTCGCCGATGATGACCGACTTGCCGCCGCCCAGGTCGAGGCCCGCGGCCGCCGACTTGAACGTCATGCCCTCGGCCAGCCGCAGCGCGTCCATCATCGCCGTGGCCTGGTCCGTGTAGGGGTAGAAGCGACAGCCGCCGACCGCGGGGCCGAGCACCGTGGAGTGGACGGCGACGATCGCCTGCAGTCCGCTCGCGGGGTCATCCGCCCAGACGACCCGCTCGTAGGGGCCGACCGCTTCGTCGACGATCGTCATCTCGCGCGCAACGCTACCGATGGTCGTCATCGCGCAGCCCTCCCGGCCAGCAGCTCGGCGAACCGTGCCCGCGCCGCGTCCTCCTTGGGGTACCGGATCTGGCGGAACCCGGTGACGTGCTCGGGCAGGCGAAGCGCCTCGTCCGCGGCGTCACGGTCGAGTCTGCCGGCACACACGGCGCCGAGCACGTCCGACTCGTACCAGTCGCGGAATGCCCGCTCGCGCGTGTGCCATGCCGGCATCAGGCGCCGCAGGAATCCCGCGCGGCGCACCAGGCGCAGCATCCAGTCCCGGGTCTTCATGTCGAACTCGATCTCCTTGCCGAGGATCGCGAACGCCGGCCGGTTGAGGTGGACGTAGCTCAGCCGGTCCCCACGCGCGGGGTCGATGCCGAAGCGTGCGCGGTCCCGGGCGTACTTCTTCTCGGTGGTCAGCTGGTGGGCCACGAACACCTCGTCCTTGATGCACATGGTGCGGTGCAGGTTGTGGATCGCCGCTGCGGTGTGCTCGGGCGCCTTGGCGTGGACGCACGCGACCAGGTCCAGATAGCGGGTCGCGTAGCCGCGGCCGCCCCATGCCAAAAACTCCGGCAGTCGTGGCGCGAGCATGCCGACCAGCTCGTCGTCGAGCCCGATGCTGCGGCTGCGGTCGATCAGCTCGAGGAACGCGTCGCGGGTGGCGTCGCTTCGGATCCACTTCGCCTCCTGCGCCACCACCGCGTCCGTGGACATGGGGGCCTTGGCGCCGGGCGCCTGGATCGCGAGCCGCCGGCCCAGGGCGAACGCGTCGAGGTTGGCCGTCGCCCGCCGGCCGGTCACCGAGCGGATCGCGTCCTCGACGGCCGTGCCCGCCATCGGCAGCCACCCGCGCTGCCAGGCGGCGCCCAGCATCGCGATGTTCGCGTAGATGCGGTCGCCGAGCTCCTCCTCGCATGCGGTCGCGAAGTCCAGGGCCAGCAGACCGCCAGGGCGCACGCGCTCACGCGCCATGGCGACCACGTCGTCGGGTGCCGACGCCGTCCCCATCAGCACGGTCGTGGTGGGACGCACCGCCGTGTTGAGCACCGCGACCGTGCGCTCCGGCGACGCCTTGGCCAGCGCGCGGACGCCCTCGATCGCCTCGAGGCCCAGCACCAGGTCGGCCTCGCCGTCGGGAATGAGCGCCGAGCGCACCCGTGCGCCGTCGTGCATGACCATGTCGCAGAACACGCCGCCGCCGCGCTGGGCGAGGCCCTTTTTGTGGTAGGTGTCCACCTCGGGGAACGCGGACGCGGCCGCCTCGGTCAGCACGCGCGAGACGACGCCGATGCCCAGGCCACCCACGCCGCCCATGTAGACCGACCATCCGTCCGGCCCGGCCTGCGTGACCTGGGGGTCCGGAGGCGGCGGGGCGTCGGTCGCCGCCACGGCAGCCGGGGCGGCGGAGCGCGAGACCGTGACCAGCTCGAAGCTGGGGCATGCCTTGATCCGGGCGCAGTAACCGTCATCGACGCAGACCTCGCCGTCAATTGCGATCTTCTGGCCGAAGGCCGTGTCCACCACGGCCAGGCCCGGGCAGCCCGTGCCCTTGGCGCACTCCCGGCAGTTCTCGCAGACCTCCTCCGCCACGTTGTAGCGGGTAATGGTCGGCAGGTAGCCGGTTTCGCGCACCACCTTGGCGCGCTCCCCGCGCAGCCTGCGGTTGGAGGTGATCGCGCATTCCTTATCGGCGATCACGATGCGCGTGCCGTCCATCAGCATCGCGCGCTCCAAGAGCGCCATGTGCGCGTCGCGGTCGTCGGGGTTGGAGCGGGCCAGGAACCCGGGGCTCATGGCGCGCACGATGTCCTCGATCACGAGGGCGTTCTGCGGGCGCCCCATCAGGTCGGTTTGGCTTGCGGGGGTGCCCTGGTGGCCGGTCATCGCCGTGTTCTTGTTGTCCAGAATCACGTAGAGGATGTCCTGGTTCTGCTTGATGGCGTTCGCGATCGTGGACATCTCGCCGTGGAAGAACGTGCCGTCGCCCACCAGCGTGTAGTGCTTGTTGGTGACCAGTGGCGCGGCGCCGGCGCCGGTCGCGCCGCCCAGGCCCATGGCCGACAGGGTGTTCATCTCGTTGAACGGCGGCAGGTAGTTAATAGAGTAGCAGCCGATGCCGCCGTGGGCGATCACGTCGACGGGCTCGCGCCCGTGAACGCGGCGCATGTAATCGGCGTCGCGTAGCCGCTCGCGGATCAACGTCATCGGGTTGCTGGTTCCGCGGTGCGGGCAGCCCGCGCAGAATGTCGGCGTGCGGGCCACCACCGCCGGCGGCGCCTGCGCCGTCCTGGCGAGCGCGGCGTGCGCGCGACGCACCGCCTCGTCGGGGAACGCCTCGGGCCGCGCCGTGACCAGCCGCGCCAGCGCGAGCACGGCGGCCTCCGGCTCCATGCCGGGTCCGTCGGGCGTGCCGACCACGTCACCGGGCAACCGCTTGCCCCACACCGACTGGCGACGCCCCTCCAGCGCCGTCCTGACCTGATCTTCCAGGAACGGCGCGCGCTCCTCGAACACCACGATCTCGTCCACCCCGTCGGCGAACTCCCGGACCGGCTCCCGCTGGATCGGCCAGGTCAGGGCGAGACGGAGGATCGGCAGCTCGCCGTCCAGTCCCAGCTCGTGCAGCGCGTGGTGCAGCACCGCGTACGCGGCGCCGGCGGTGACGATGCCAAAGGTCGATCGGGTGCGGTGCGCGTTCTCGACCCGGCTCAGGCCGCGTGCGGCGACCGCCGCGTGCAGGGCCGGAATGCGCCGGTGCAGCAGGTCGTCCTCGAGCATCCCCGTGAACGGCGGCAGCGAGACCGCGCGCTCGGGACGGATGGCGAGCGTGTCGAGCGTGGCGCGGTGGTGCGTCCCCACCTGCGGCGACAGGTTGGGCGCCAGTTCGACCACGGCCGTGGCGTCGGCCTGCGTGGTGGTCACCATCACCGCGACGATCAGGCCGGACTCGGCCGACAGGTCGAACGCGAGGCGGATCAGGTCCTTGACCTCCTGCGAGGTCGCGGGCTCGAGCACCGGGATGCGCCCGGCGCTCATGGTGATGCGGCTGTCCGCGCCGACCTGGGTGGACGAGCTCATGGTGTCGTCGCCGACCACTACGACGGCGGCCGCGCCCGTCGCCGCCTGGGCCGAGTTCGCGATCGCCAGGGCGTCCAGCGCGACGTAGGCGCCGACGCTCTTGAACACCGTCATGGAGCGCGCGCCGGGCACCTGCCGCGCGCCGTTCAGCATCGCCGCGCTCTGTGCCTCGTTGTTGGCCAGGATCGCCTCGACGCCGAGCTCCCCGAGTGTCTCGGCGTGCTCCTCGCAGATCAGGAACACCTCGGCCACCGGGGAGCCGGGATAGCCGGTGATCAGCGACACGCCCGCCTCGAGCGCGCCCTTGACGATCAGCTCGTTGCCGGCGAGCACCGCCCGGCCACGCTCGCGCAGGACGCCGGGGGCATCGCTCTGCGTCGCGGTAGGTGAGGGGAGGGTCTGGGTGCCCATGCGGTTTGCGACCTCCTGAGCCGGTTCGATCCGCGTGCGTTGTGTAACCAAGTATTCCGCACTATCGTTCCACGCGCCAGGTCACTTCGTACGAAATTCATGCCCATGGACCAGATTGACCAGAAGATCGTTCAGATTTTGACCGCTGACGGGCGAATGAGCTTCGCAGAGCTCGGTCGCCACGTCAGCCTCTCGACGCCGGCGGCCCACCGGCGCGTCAAGGCGCTCGAGGAGCGCGGCGTGATCACCGGCTACTCGGCGCGGATCGACACCGCCTCTCTCGGCGGTGGGCTGCTGGCGCTCGTGGCCATCGAGGCGGTCGGCGGCTTCGACCACCTCGTCGCCGAGTTCGAGCGCATCCCCGAGGTGGAGGCCTGCTGGTCGACGGCGGGCACATCCGACCTGCTTCTGAAGGTGAGGGCCGCCACCCCGGTGGCACTGGAACGGCTGCTGCTGCGCATCCGCGAGACGGCCGGGGTCGACCGCACCCGCACCACCATCCTCCTCGACACCCGCATCGACCGGGCCACCGACCCCGCGGTGCTGCTGAAGGGGTAAGGGACGCGAGCGGGCGTCATCTTCATCCGCGAACGCGGCCCGAGCCGAGGGAATCGGTGTCGTCGCCCTTCCCGACCCCACCGGTCGCCGTCCGTAGGCGGCTACCCCTCGCAGACCACGCGATGAGACCATGGCAGGGAGGTCCCACGCGGAGCGCGGGACACTTCTGATCCTCAGCTGGGGAGGGGAAGCTCCCCGATGTTGCGCAGGACCCCGACGGTGGGGGCCATGGTGCGGAACGCCTCGTCCTTCTGCAGGACGCCGACTGTGTAGACCGGGACGTCGCTGGTTCGGGCGAGCATCGACGCGCAGTCACGGGAGCGGGGAACCCGCTTATACGTGGCCACCAGCGCGGCGTCCGGCGTGATCTCGTTGGCGATGGTCAAGGGCTCCGGCCAGTCGACGCCGCAGACGGTGACGTCCCATCCGGCGGCCGTGAGCTCCTGGACGGCGGCGTCGGATCCGGGGAACCGCACCGCGCCCTCTTTGTTGAGCACGACGTCGGTGGGGGCTGAGATGAAGAGGAGTTTCGGCATGGGACGGGACGATAGCCATCTCGCGCGCAGGAAGAAACCCCCCATGGACGCAGCGGGACGGATGACCGGGAAAAACCGGGCGCGTGACGCGCGTACAGGTCGCCGTCTCACATGTGGCGAATTTTTTCGGACGATCCTATGTGCATTGGACCTGCCGTCAGTTAGATTGCCCGCGGCACGGCGCTCCGGGCGCCCGTCCAATCTCTCTCCGTCCGTGACGAAGTCGACCAGGGGGTCCCATGTCCGTTTCCGCATCCGATATTCCTGACGTTTCCGTCCTTCAGGCGATCGGTGATCGCCGGACCATCCGGTACTACGACCCCGCCAAGAAGGTGGAGGACTGGAAGATCCAGACGATCCTCCAGTCAGCGCGGATGGCGTCTTGCCAGGGCAACATCAACGCCACCGAGGCGATTGTCATCCAAAAGGAGACCTGCGACCTCTGGGACGAAATCGAGGAGTGCGTCTCCGGCTTCAACGTCCAGATGATCAACCAGTGCTCGCACCTGATCTTCTGGCTCACCAACCTGCACGCCTGGTACGGCCGCGCCAACGACGGTCTGTCGAGCCTCGCGCTCTCCGGCGCGCTCTCCAAGTACCACGGCTGGAACTACGAGTTCACGATGACCCAGACCGTGCCGCGGCTGATGA
>JBKKDD010000123.1:0-3277 GCA_046708705.1 Miltoncostaeaceae bacterium
CACCAGAAACGACCTGATCGCCGAGCGCTCCCCACGTGCTCTGGGGACCGTCAGCCGATCCCTGGCAAGTGCCTCCCTCGCCGCCCGCACCGCATCAAGCGCATCCGACTTCCCGCCAGCCCTGCGGCGGGTCGGATGATCGATCTCCACCACCCACTCACCCTGACTCGCCAAGTAGGCGGCGAGGCCGGCGCCGTAGCTGCCGGTACCCTCCACCGCCCAGATCCTCCTCCCCGGGCAATGCTCGACGGCGGCCTCGAACGCATCCCGATACCCAAACGGATCAGCAGCAACACCCACCGCATGCAGCCTGGCTCCGTGCCGGTCGCAAAACGCCACGACGTGGCGATCGCGATGACTCTCCACGCCGATCACGAAATCGACGCGCTCCCGCAACTCCATCAGACACCCCCTCTACACCAGGACTCCCTTTCAGGAGCCGATCCCAGAAAACCGCGCGACAGGACTGTGACGGGTCAGACCACCAGAGTGGTCGACAAGCTTCTGATCAAGCCAGCATGGCGATCACCAGGATCGACGCCGACGACCCCCAGCAGACAAGTCATAAGACGGACAACCAACAGACACGGCGTCAGTCGTAAATTGCGGGTCATACCCCAGGGCCGTCAACGCCAACCATGGCAGCAACCAACAAGATTGATTGCATTTCCAGACTCACAGTCCATCTGGACGCAGCTCGCATGCCTCTGCCAAGAGGGTGCTACCGGGGTCCCGACGGTCAGTTCGTGACGCTACGCCGGAATCGTGTTCAGCGCGTATGTCGCGATGCGCGCATCTGCTGTGACCAGCGAAAGATCCTCGGCTTGGGCCTGCGAGATCAGCAGACGATCAAACGGATCGCGGTGGTGCATCGGAAGCCGGGCCACAGCCAGGCCGTGCTCGGCCGTCAAGGGGAGAAAACGCGCGCCGCTTGCAAGGACGACGTCGATGAGATCGTCCGGCACGACGAGCTTGCCGAGTGCGGCCTTCACGCCGATCTCGGCGAACGACACGGCGCTGACGTACAACGCCTGTGCGGAGCGGATGGCGTCGGTCGCGGCAGTCGCGAGTGCACGTTCCCCACTGAGCTGCCACAGCACCACGTGGGTGTCGAGGAGGAGATTCACTCCCCGCCGAGTATCTGCTCGAGCTCCTCCTCGGTGAACTCGAAATCGTCGCCTATGCGAAGACGCCCGCAAAGCACGCCGTGCGCCGCAAGGAACCGCTCACCGGCGCCCTCGCTCCGCTCGATCGGCACCAGCCGGGCAACGGGAACACCGTCACGGGCGATCTCCACGTCCATGCCCGCCTCTACTCGCGCCAGCAGTTTCGAGAGATCGGTCTTCGCCTGTCCGACGTTTACCCGCATCGCGTCATGTTATCGAGCCTGGCCAAGCTTGGTCAAGGCGACGGTGCGGGGTTGGCGAATGGAGCGGGCTCGACCAGGACCGCATCAGGACATTCCCGACCGGTCCGTTCGTGTCAGCGGTGGTGGTTCAATCGTGGCTGGGTTAGCGATTCCCGATGGGGAGCTCGAGCGACCCGCTGTCCAGGTCGAACTCGCCGCGGCGGACGGCTACCTGAAATGACCACAGGCCTCCCACCGACGCCTCCAAGCGCGGCGTGACGTAGTGCCCGGGCTCCTGCGCCGCCGCCGTCAACCGGAAGGGCCCGATCGTGCCGGCAAGCGGTTTCGCCGTGACCGCGACCTCGTCCGCACGCTGGGGCGATCCGTCGCGGGTCAGGTAGACGTGGAGGAGGTTGGGACCGACGGTCCCGGGATCGGCGATCAGGCGCACGCTCAGGTCTGCCACCTGACCGGTCGCCGCGACCGTGACGGACCGGGCCGCGGCGACGGCCCGCGAGGGCGAGGTGTCGATCAGCACCGACGTCACCCCGATCGCCACCGCCATCAGCGCGAGCTCCACGACGACGGAGCGCCGAAGCCCGCCCAGCACCCCCGCCGGAGCACCCGCGGCGAGACGCCGGACGCGGATGCGGTTCGCGACTCCGACCCCGATCAACGCGCTCACGAACACGACCTTGCCGATCAGGAGCTTGCCGTAGGTCGTGTCCCAGAGGTCGCTCACCTGGCCGATGTGGACGAAGCCGCCGATGGTTCCCGAGACCAGCAGCACCGCAACGCTGCCCACGGCCAGCAGTGAGTAGCGCGGGAACGCTTGGCGTGCGAGCTCCAGCCGCCGCCCGGACGCGAGGGCCAGGCCCACCATCATCGCCCCGAGCCCGCCGACCCACACCGATGCGGCCAGGACGTGTGCCGTATCCGCGACCACCGCGAGGGCGCTCGACGCGCCGGCGTGACCCGCAAGCCCCGGTGTGACCGCGAGCCCCGTGCCGAGCAGCCCGATGCCGCGTGTCAACCACGCGCCCGGGGATGACGACGCCCACACGGCGCCGACGGCGATGACCTCGGAGAGCACGAGCTGGGTGAGCCGGACGTGGCCGAACCGGGTGTCGAGTACAGCGGAGAGCGTCGAGCCACTGGTCGCCTGCCCCAGGCCGGCGCCCGCGACCGTGGCCGCATGCAGCACGACCGTCGCGGCAGCCACGATCGACAGCCCGAACCCAAGGCCTGCCACGACGTACCACATGCGCCGCGCGACGTCGGGATCGCGGCCGGCGAAGATCAGCAGGTTGGCCGCGATCGCCCCGATCAGCGCGACGACGAGCGCGACGTTGAGGAAGCGAGCGACGTCTGCGGCCCGCGCCACCGCCGTCGGCGGTGTGCTCGCCACCTGCCCCGCGATCCCCTCGGGCCGCGCGCCCGGCGCACCTACATGGAACACGAACGCCCCGTCGATGTGATGGCCGTCGGCCGAGGCCACGCGCCACGAGACGGTGTAGGTGCCCGCGGCGAGTGAGGCCTGCAGCCGGGTCGTGAGAACGCTCGACCCCGTCCGCGTGGTCTGCCCCTGATCGACACGGACCGCCGACCCGTCGAACACGCGGATCGTGCTCAGCGCATCCTCGATCGGCTCGCTGAACGTCAGCGTGACGGCCTCCGGCGCAGCCTCGATGATCTGGTTGTCCTGCGGGACGCTCTGGATCAGCCGCGCGTGGGCTGTCGCGAACGCCGGCACGGCAAGGCACGCGATCGCGACCAGGACGGACAGCAGCGCGGCCCGCCGCCCCCGCCCCCCACACACGCCGTGTGCTTCCCGACCAGGTCGACTGGGCGCGCCGGCAAAGGCGCCGCGGCGGTGACTGCGGCGGGACGGTTCGCGAACGGCGCCGTCTGCGCACGCCGGTCCGCGAT
>JBKKDD010000124.1:0-9207 GCA_046708705.1 Miltoncostaeaceae bacterium
CCGGTCGACGCGGCGATCGTGCCCGCGCCGTCGAGGTCCACGATGACGTGCACGTCGGTCTCGGCGGTGGTGCGCCGCACCTCTCCACGTCGGCTCATTGCGCTTCTCCTTGACCCGCGATTCGTGCCGCCCGCATCTCGGCGGATCGGCGGTGGTTGGTAAACCCCTCCGCGTCGGCGATGGCCGCCAGGTGCGGCGTCATCTTGGTGACCGCCGTGTCGGGGAACGCGACGACCGACATGCGACGCATGAACGTCGCTGCCGAGACCGCCGACGCGAACCGCGCGGCCCCTCCGGTGGGCAGGATGTGGTTGGACCCGGCGATGTAATCTCCAAACGCCGTCGCACCATTCTGCCCGACGAATACAGCCCCTGCGTGGCGCACGCGGGTGGCGACCGTCGCCGCGTCGCGGACGTGCAGTTGCAGGTGCTCAGGAGCGAACGCCTCGGCGAACGCCAGCGCCACGTCCAGGTCGGCGCAGTCGATGAGCGTGAGCGCCCCCACCGCGCCCGCCTGGGTGAGCGCGTCGTGCACGGCATCGACGAGCGCGCGGTCCGAGCTGACAAGGATCGCGGGCGAGTCGGGGCCGTGCTCGGACTGGGCCAGCAGGTCGGCGGCGACCTCGCCCGGGTGAGCCTCGGCGTCCGCGACCACGACGATCTCGCTGGGCCCCGCGACCGAATCGATGCCGACTCTGCCGAACACCTGCCGTTTGGCCTCCTGCACCCATGCGCTGCCCGGGCCGGCGATGACCGCGACCGGCGCGATCGCCGCGGTCCCGTACGCCAGCGCGGCGATCGACGCCGCGCCGCCGACGGCGAAGACCTCGTCCAGGCCAAGCAGCGCAGCGGTCGCCATGATGACCTGGTGGGGCCTCCCGCCGGGACCCGGCGGTGTGACGACCGCGATCCGCTCGACGCCTGCCACCTGGGCGGGGACCGCTGCCATCACCAGGCTGGAGGGATAGGCGGCACGGCCGCCCGGCACGTACAGACCGGCTGCCGCGACGGGCAGTGCCCGGACGGTGATCGACTGACCGAGCGGGGCGGTCACGTGCTGATCGCTCGGGCGGGTGGCCTCGGCGACGGCCCGCACCTGTGCCGCGGCGGTCAGGATGGCGTCCAGCAACGTCGCCGGAAGCGCGGCGGCTGCGGCGGCGAGGGCCTCGGGCGTCACGCGCAGGTCCGCGGCGGTGAACTCGGCCGCGTCGAAGCGGCGCGTCTGGGCGACCAGCGCGTCGTCGCCGTCGCGGCGGACATCGGCCAGGATCCCTGCCACGACGTCGCGGATGGCGGGGTCCGGCGGCGGGGGCGCCAGCTCGCGGGCAAGCGCCTCGACCCCGGCGCGGTCGAGCGACCGCCGCGACAGCGTGCTCACGGGCTCGCCTGATCCAGACGCGCGATCAGCGCGTCCACCTGACCGGCCGCGACCTTGTGGCTGACGCGGTTGGCGATCAGGCGGGCGGACGCGTCCAGGATCGACTCGCGCTCGACCAGCCCGTTCTCGACGAGTGTGCGCCCCGTCGCGGTCAGGTCGACGATGCCGTGCGCCAAGCCGACGAGCGGCGCAACCTCAACCGACCCGTTGACTTTGACCACCTCGACGGCCCGCCCCGTCGCCGCGAAGTGACGACGGGCGATCGTCGGGTACTTGGTGGCCACGCGCACGACGCCCAGGTGGGCGAGCGCCTCGGGCGTCGGATCCTCTCCGGCAAGCGTGGCGTAGATCATGCGGCAGTGGCCGAAGTCCAGGTCGAGCAACTCGTAGACGTCCGGTGAGGATTCCCGCAGCACGTCCTTGCCGACGATGCCGAGGTCGGCCGCGCCGGCCTCGACGTAGGTCGGAACGTCGCTGGGCCGTGTGGTGATGTAGCGGGTGCCATCGGGCGCGTCCACGACCAGACGCCTGCCGGCGTCGTTGAGCGGCGAGACGTCCAGGCCGGCGGCGCCGAGCCGGGCGACCGATCCCTCGAACAGGGCGCCCAGCGGCACGCAGATCACGAGCGGAGCGATCGCAGTCCCTCCACCAAGTCGTCCACGGTGGTCGTGCGGTCCGTCTCGCGATCGGTCAGGGCGAACCCGTGCGCGTCGCGGCGCGCGACGTAGCGCCAGCCCTCGGCGGCGGCGAGCCGCTCGGCCATCCCCGGATCATCGGGAACCCCCACCACGATCACGCCGTCGGCGCGCAGCGCCCGGGCGATCGCCACGTCGGCCGCGACCCCTCCCGCCAACACGAGGCCGGGCGTGGCGGATGCCTGGCCGTTTCGCGCGGCGATGGCCTCGTGCAGCTGCTCGAGCCGGATCGTCGCCCCGACCGCGGGTCGCGCCGTGCCGAACCTGGTGATCAGGCCGTCGTACCGACCGCCGACCGCGATGGGTCTGCCGACCCCGGGCGCGTACGCCTCGACGACGACGCCTGAGTAGTAGCCCCAGTCGCGCAGCACGCCCAGATCGACCATCACACGGTCGCCCGCACCGTGGTCGTCCAAGAGCGCGAGCGTCGCGAGGAGCGCCTCGCACTGCGGCGCCGCGGCGGGGACGTCGCGCATCAGCGTGTGAAGGACGTCGGCGCCACCGCGTACCGAGGGAAGCTCGGTGACGGTGCGACGCCGGTCGTCGTCGTGGGGAAGCGACTCGGCGATCCGCCGCCAGGAGACCAGGTTGCGGGCGCCGACGGCGTCTCGCAGCCGGGCCTGGTCGGCGTCGGAGACCCCGACGGCGTCCAGCACCGCACGGGTGAGCGACACGTCTCCGACCGCGACCCGCAGGTCGGCGATGCCGAGCGCGCCCAGCGCCGTGACGAGGAGCGCCACCACCTCGGCGTCGGCGGCCGGTCCGGAGAGCCCCACCAGCTCGATCCCGGCCTGCCGCTCCTCGACGCGCCGGGCCTTGCCGGGCGGGGCGGGACGCAGGCTCTCGGCGACGTATGAGAGGCGGAGCGGCCACGGGTGGTCGCCCATGCGCCCGGCCACCATGCGGGCGACCGGGATGGTCAGGTCGGGACGCACGACCAGCACCTGGCCGTGGTCGTCGAACAGGCGGAACGCCCGGCCCAGACCGCCGTCCTGCGCGCGGTCCATGACCTCGGCGAACTCCAGCAGCGGTGTCCGGATCTCGCGGTAGCCGAAGGCCGCGAACGTCCCGCGAAGTGACGCCTCGATGGTCGCGAGCTCGGCAGACTCGACGGGCAGCACGTCCCGCGCCCCGTCGGGCAGCGGGGCGGTGTCGACCGGCTCCGTCTCGGTCGCCCGGGTCAATCGGGGACCCGCTCGATCGATGCGCCCAGGGCGCGCAGGCGCTCGTCGATCCGCTCGTAGCCGCGATCGATCTGCCCGATGTTGCCGATGGTGCTGACGCCCCGGGCGCACAGGGACGCGATCAGCATCGCCATTCCCGCGCGGATGTCGGGGCTCTCCAGGCGTGCCCCGTGCAGTTGCGCCGGGCCGCTGACGACGGCGCGATGCGGATCGCACAGCACGATGCGCGCGCCCATCGCGACGAGCTTGTCGACGAAGAACAGGCGGTTCTCGAACATCTTCTCGAAGATCATCACCGTGCCGTGGGCCTGTGTGGCGACCGCCGTGGCGATGCTGGTCAGGTCGGCGGGGAACGCCGGCCAGATGCCGTCGTCCACCTTGGGGATCGCGTCGCCCTCGTCGGCCTCGATCCGCAGGTGCTGATCGGGCGCCACGCGAAGGGAGTCGCCGTTCATCTCGACCTGCACGCCCAGACGCGCGAAGGTCAGGTTGATCATGCGAAGGTCGTTGGCGCGGACGTCGGTGATCGTGATGTCGGAGCCGGTGACGGCGGCGAGCCCGATGAACGAGGCGACCTCGATGTAGTCCGAGGGGATGCGAAACCGCCCGCCGTGCAGGCGCTCGACCCCGTGGATGTGCAGGACGTTGGTGCCGATGCCCTCGATCTGGGCGCCGAGCTCGACCAGGAACCGCGCGGTGTCCTGCACGTGGGGCTCACACGCCGCGTTCATGATCGTCGTCTCACCCGACGCGAGCGCGGCCGCCATCAGGGCGTTCTCGGTGGCAGTCACCGACGCCTCGTCCAGGAAGATCTCGGCGCCGGTCAACCCGCTGTGGCGCATCGAGAAGTCGCGATCGGACTCGATCCGGGCGCCGAGCGCCTTGAACGCGAGCAGGTGGGTGTCGACGCGACGGCGCCCGATGAAGTCGCCGCCCGGCAACGGCAGGTCCACCGCGCCGAACCTGGCCAGCAGGGGACCGGCGATCAGGAACGACGCGCGGATGCGCGCGGAGAGGTCCGGGTCGAGCGTCGTCGTTCGGATGTCGGCCGCGGTGAGCGCGAGCGTGTGGGCGTCCACCTCGCGGATGCCGACGCCGAGGTCGTCCAGGAGCGCGAGCATCGAGTGGACGTCACGGATGTCCGGGACGTTCTCGAGGATCACCTCCTCCTCGGTCAAAAGGCAGGCGGCCAGGATCGGCAGGGCGGCGTTCTTGTTGCCGCTGGGCGTGACTGTTCCGGACAGCGGTCTGCCGCCCTCGATGACGAAGCGTTCGGACACGACCCGTGACGGTATCACCCGGTCAGGGCGTGTCGGGTGGGTGGGCCCCGGGCGAATCGGTTGTATCCGGACGCGGGCCGCGGTATAACCGAGGTGCGCCGCACCCGTGTGTTCGGCGCAAACCGTCCGCAGGAGTGCGCATGAGGCTGCTTCGCATGATGCCGGGATACGGCGAGACGTTGATCGCCGAGGGCGACCCTGCGCTCGACCTCGAGCGCGAGCGCCTGGTCCGCGAGTTCCGCCGGCAGCTCGACGAGGGGATGTGGGCGGGCGTTCCGACCACTGACGCGCGGACGGGCAGGCGTGAGGCGCTTTTGGTGACGAGCTTCGAGCAGGTCCCCGCCGACGCGGACCGCGTGCTGTTCTGGCCGCGGGCAGCGGGTGGCGCACCCCCCCGGTCGTGACCCAGCTGGCCACGGCGATCGTGCTGGCGCCGCTCGTGCTGGCCGCGGGGTGGTTGCTGTTGACGCCCGCCGCGACGCGCCGTCGCCCGCTCAGACGGCGCCAGCCGGAGTGGGCGCGCGAGACGCCGGTCGGGCAGGTCGAGGCCGACCGCCGGTCGCTCGAGCTCCTTCGCAGCGTCGTCAACGACGACGAGTGGGCGATGTTCACGGATCTCGGCTTCCTGTGCGTGACCGGCCGTCGCTTCCGCCGTGACGGGCGCGACGCATTGCCGCGGTACCGCTACTTGATCTATCCGCACCTGCCGCTCGTCGCGCTGCTGCCGCGCTCGATGGCGCCGGTGCGCGAGTACTGCATCCAGTTTCCTGACCTCGCGGCGGGCGGCCCGGACGGCCTGCTGCCGATCGGCGACGACATCCTGGCCAAGTGGATGACCGTCCGCGCCGACGAGGACCGTCTGCTGGCGTTCGCCAACGTCTCCAACGCCGGGTGCCAGATCCCGCTCAACCAGATCGAGCGCGACCTCCGCCGCCTCGCCCGGTGGCATGCGCAACATCAGCCCGCGGAGGCCCCAGGCCCCGCGATCACCGCCCGGTACTGACCACCCTGGGCGGGATCGACGTCACCTGACAGCGACGATCCGCGAGCCCCATACCGCCGAGGACCCGCGGCTCACGAGCGTGCTCGGGGAGCCCGCCGCCTCCGCGATTCCTCGTGGGTCAAGCTCCGCGCGGAGCGGGCCGGCGCTCGCGCTCGCGAGCGCGTACGACCAAACCGTCTCAATCAAAGCGCATCTCGCAGCGGATGCGCCACATCGCCGGCGCGCCACGACTCGACCGTTCGACGGGACCCCGCGACGCGACAGCCATGCGCTCCTGCTACCGCGCGATGCTCATCGACTGGCCCCGCCACGACGCAGTCTGTGGGCTTCGCCGCCCTGCGACTCCGACCGTGACCACAGACGGTTCGGGCTCTGCCGTGATCAGAAGGGGGCGGTTTCGGTGTCGTCGGGTGGCGCGGTCTGCGAGAGGTCGCTCGCGGTGAGCTCGTCGATTCGGGCCTGCGCGACGTCGAGGCGTTCGCGGCACGCGGCCAGGTAGCGCTGGCCTTGCGCGAAGAGGCCGACCGCTTCCTCCAGGCCGACGTCACCGCCTTCGAGGCGCGAGACGATGTCGTCGAGCCCTGCCAGCGCCTGCTCGAAGCTCAGGGACACGGGACCGGCCTCGCCCTCCGGGAGGTCATGCTGTTCGCCCGCGTCGCTCACCCGCTCACCTCCACCTGAATGCGTCCGTCACGAAGCTCGATCGACAGGCCGTCGCCGGCCCGAGCCGCCGCCGCCTACGTGACGACGCGATCATCGTCGGCAGCGCGCACGATGGCATATCCGCGGCTGACCGTCCGTGACGGCGACAGGAGCTCGTGGAGTGCGGCCAGGTGCTCCACGCGGGTCCGAACGCCGGCGAGGTGATCGAGCGTGGCGCGCCGAAGGGCGATCCGGCGGCGGTCGAGCTCGCCGGGCGCGCGCATGCGCATGCCCCTGAGCGCGCCGATCAGCCGGTCCGAGAGCCCATCGACCCGCGCCTGCGACAGCTGGCCACGCGTGCGCAGGCCACCGGCCAGTCGCAGCGACAGATCGTCGATGCGCCGACGACGACGGTCCGTGGACTCGCGCAGCGACCGGACCAGCCCGCGCTGGGCACGGTCGAGCCTGGCGTGCAGCTCGGCCGCGTCCGGCAGCACCGCCTCGGCCGCCTTGGTCGGGGTCGAGACACGCAAGTCGGCGACCAGGTCGCACAGGGTGACATCGGACTCATGGCCCACCGCGGACACCACCGGCGTCGTGGCCCCGGCGACGGCCCGGCAGACGCGCTCGCTGTTGAACGCCATCAGGTCCTCCAACGATCCGCCGCCCCGCGCGATGACGATCACATCGACGTCCGCGACGCCGTCCAGGTGGGCGATCGCGCGCACGAGCTCCGCGGGGGCCGACTCGCCCTGCACCAGGCTGTGGACCACCAGGATCCGGGCGGGCGGGAACCGCCTGGTGGCGTTGGTCAGGAAGTCCGCGCGCGCGGCGCCCTCGCTGCTCGTGACCAGCCCGATACGGCGCGGCAGGTACGGCAGCGGCAGTTTTCGCCCCTCGTCGGTCAACCCCGCGGCCACGAGCCGTGTCTTGAGCTCGGCGATGCGTGCGAGCAGGAGGCCGTCGCCGGTCAGCTCCATCCGCGCCACCGCGAAGCTTACCTGGCTGCGCTGGGCCCAATACTCGACGCGGCCATACGCATGCACCATCGTGCCGTCGGCCGGCGGGGCGGCGAGACGGTCGAAGACGTTGGCCTGCATCGACGCGTCGATCTGGTACCGGCGCTCGCCCTCGTCGTCGACCAGGGTGAAGTAGACGCGCGCTCCGCTGCGCCTGAGGTTCGTGACCTCCGCCTCGAGCCATACGGACGGCACGTCCTCGAGCCGCCCGAGCACCGCCGAGGCGATCTCCCTGAGCGACCACACCTTGCGGCCGCCGACCTCCCTCATCGCAGCAGTTCGTCGACGATCCGGGCCGCGCGGTGACCGGCCGACACCGCGCCCTCGATCGACGGATGGGTCACGGCGTCACCGGCCAGAATCACGTTGGACAGCGCGGTGCGGGGCCCCGGCAGATCGCGCCGCACGCCCGGCCGTGGCACGTACTGCGCCCACTCGTGCGTGAACGTCTCGATCGGCGTCGCCAGGCGAGCCCACGGAAACGCGGGCGCCCATCGGTCCATGGCCGTGCCAACCGCCTCGACATAGCCGTCGGGATCCACGCGGCTCCACCCGCGGGTCGCGCTCTGCGCGATCACGATGTGCGGTCCGGGGGAGCCGGGCCGGGTCACGTTGGTCGTCTGGCAGACCAGATCGACCCGGTTGTCCCCGTCCGGGCTCGCCGCATCGAGCAGCACGTTGCGCCCCGCGTATAGCGGCTTGTCGAGCGCGAAGGCCGCGCTGACCACACCGGCCCCTTCTGTCGCCAACCGTCGCGCGGACGCGGGATCGTGCTCCTGCATCAGCTCACGCACGTTCTGGGTGTCCAAGGCGATGACGACGTTGCGGGCCGCGATGCTGCGCCCGTCGTCCAATTGCACGCCCTCCACGCGCCCCTCAGAGCCGACCTGCAGCCGGGCGACGCGCACCCCGGTCCAGATCATCCCCCCGTTCGCCGTGATCGCCGACTCGGCCCGCTGCGCGATCATCCCCATCCCGTCGACCGGGATCACCGCCGATCCGCGCACGAGCATCGACAGCAAAAACCGCACGTACCCGAAGTCCGCCGACAGCGAGCGGTCAAGCAGCATCGACCCCAGGAGCGGACCCACCGCCACGGTCCGCGCCGACTCGCTCAGTCCGGTCGCCACCAACTCCCGCTGGGCTGCCTGGCCGCCATCCTCCCCGAGGGCACGCGCCGGCTACTGTGACGCCGAGCGCACTCCGAGTCCCGCGAGCTTGCGCAGGTCGGTCCCGGTCAGTACGCCGGCGCCGTGCACGCCGGCCCGTGAGATCCCAACCCGTCGCCACCTTTGTCCGTCGTGGACGACGACCTCCCGGGAGAACGCCCGCAGCGCCCCGCGACCGATCCCGATCGCCTCCAGGAACGCTCGGGTCTCGGGATACGCGCGAAACAGCGTCTGGAACCCATGGTCCACCGGCTCGCCCTGATACATGCCGCTGCGCGCCCGTCCACCCACCGCCGCCTCGGCCTCGAGCACCTGGACCGTGTGCCCCGCGGCCGAGAGCTGACGGGCGCACGCCAGGCCGCTCAGTCCCCCGCCGACGATAAGGCAATCGGCGCCGCGTGTCCCGGGGTCCGTCATCGAGTCATCCTATCCAGTCACCCTCCGACGACGTCCCCCAACGCACACGAGCCGCCTCGCGCGTACGCGAAGCGGCTCGTCAGACAATCCCGGCGGCGACCTACTCTCCCGCGATTCTGCAATCGAAGTACCATCGGCGCTGAGGGTCTTCACGACTCTGTTCGGAATGGGAAGAGGTGTTTCCCCCTCGCTAAGACCACCGGGAACCTTTGAGGACATACCCTCAAGACTGCATAGCGGCAAAGGTGTGCGAAATCTTGTCAAGCCCTCGGCGTATTAGTACTGGTCTGCTGCACACGTTACCGTGCTTCCACATCCAGCCTATCAACCAGGTGGTCTACCTGGAGCCTTACCCCCTTAAAGGGGTGGGAGATCTCATCTTGAGGTGGGCTTCCCGCTTAGATGCTTTCAGCGGTTATC
>JBKKDD010000125.1:0-4987 GCA_046708705.1 Miltoncostaeaceae bacterium
CGGACTTCGGGGAGGCGTGCGGGGCCGGACCAGACCGTCGTCCTCTGGGGCTTATGGGCCGTGCTATCCTGGGCGGCGATGACAGCCGCCCGGGACATTGACGCTCCGCTGCGCGGCCTCGGCCTGCTCCTTGGCCTCCTCCTTCCCCGTTAGGGGAAGCGACTGGATACCCATGCGCCATGCGCGCACGCAACGCCTCGAAGCCGACTGAGGAGGGAATTCCTATGAGCAGTGACACCGAACGACACGACGGACGCGACCCGGACAAGCGAGTGCGCTTTTTCGACACCAGCCTGCGCGACGGAGAGCAGGCCCCCGGTATCCATCTGAATCAGCGCGAGAAGGTCGAGATTGCCCACCAGCTCGCGCGCCTCGGCGTCGACGTGATCGAGGCCGGGTTCCCGATCAGCTCGCCCGGCGACTTCGAGGGCGTGCAGGCCATCGCCCGCGAGGTCGAGGGACCGATCATCGCCGGGCTCGCCCGGTCCCAGGACAAGGACATCACCACCTGCTGGGACGCGGTGAAGGACGCGGCCAAGCCGCGGATACACACGTTCATCGCCACCAGCGACATCCACCTGAAATGGAAGCTGCGCATGGACCGCGCCCAGGTGCTGGCCGCAGCGACCGACGCCGTGCGCCTGGCCAGGTCGCTCTGCGAGGACGTGGAGTTCTCGTGCGAGGACGCGACGCGTTCGGACGTGGCGTACGTCGCCGAGGTCGTGGCGTCGGCGATCAACGAGGGCGCGACCACCATCAACATCCCCGACACCGTCGGCTACACCATGCCCAACGAGTTCCAGCGCTACCTGCTGGAGCTCTATGAGCGTTGCCCGAGCCTGGCCGACGTGACGCTGTCGGTGCACTGTCACAACGACCTGGGCCTGGCCGTGGCCAACTCGCTGGCCGGCATGCACGTGGGCGCCCGTCAGGTGGAGGGCTGCGTCAACGGCATCGGCGAGCGCGCGGGCAACGCCTCGGTCGAGGAGCTCGCGATGATCCTGCGCACCCGCGCCGACGACGTCGGTGGCCTGTGGTGCGAGGTCAACACCGAGGAGATCACGCGCTCCAGCCGCCTGATCAGCCGGATGACCGGCTATGTGATTCAGCCGAACAAGGCGGTGGTGGGGCGAAACGCGTTCGCGCACGAGGCCGGCATCCACCAGCACGGCATGCTCGCCAACCCGCTGACCTACGAGATCATGGACGCCAAGAGCGTCGGGCTGGCACGCAGCGAGCTGGTGCTGGGCAAGCACTCCGGACGCCACGCCCTGCAGCACGCGCTGGAGGAGCTGGGCTACGCGCTCGACCGCGAGGCCATGGCCGCCGTGTTCGCCCGGTTCAAGGAGGTCGCGGACAAGAAGGGCGAGCTCTCGGCGCTGGACCTGGAGGCGCTGATGGGCGACGAGATGCGGGTCGAGGCGACCGGCGGGCACGTGCTGTCGGGCTTCAGCCTGACCGCGGGCAGCGAGGGGGCGCCCACGGCGCATGTCGTGATCGCGGGCCCCGACGGCGCGCGGGTGGAGGCCGACGGCTCCGGCGATGGCCCGGTCGACGCGCTGATGAAGGCCATCGACTCCGCCATGGGCAGCAGCGGCAAGCTGCTCGAGTACTCCGTCGGCGCGGTGACGAGCGGCAAGGACGCGCTGGGTGAGGCGCGCGTGGTCTGCGAGATCGACGGGCGCACGTACACGGGCCTCGGCGTCTCGACGGACGTGTTGGAGGCGAGCGCCATCGCGTACATCCGCGCGGTCAACGCGAGCCGCAAGGTCGAAGAGGGCGAACGAGTGAAGGAAGGGGTCTAGTGGGGGCACCAAAGACGCTGTTCGAGAAGGTGTGGGACGCGCACCTGGTACGTGACGGTGATGGCGAGGGGCCGCCGATCATCTACATCGACCTGCACCTGGTGCATGAGGTCACCTCACCTCAGGCGTTCGAGGGGTTGCGGCTCGCGGGTCGCACGGTACGTCGCCCCGACCGGACGCTTGCGACCGTGGACCACAACGTCCCGACCATCGGCCGCGACAAGGGCATCACCGACGAGTTGTCGCGCCTTCAGATCGAGACGCTGGAGCGAAACTGCGCCGAGTTCGGCATCCCCCTCTACTCCATCTCCAGCCCGCGCCAGGGCATCGTGCACGTGATCGGCCCGGAGCTCGGTGTGACGCAGCCCGGGATGACCATCGTCTGCGGCGACAGCCACACGGCAACACACGGCGCGTTCGGCGCGCTCGCGTTCGGTATCGGCACCAGCGAGGTCGAGCACGTCCTCGCCACGCAGACGCTCTCGCAGACCACACCCAAGACGATGCGGGTCACCGTCGACGGTCACTTGGGACGTGGCGTGACGGCCAAGGACATCATCCTCGGGACGATCGGGCAGATCGGCGTGTCGGGTGGGGCGGGCTACGTCATCGAGTTCGCGGGCTCGGCAATCCGCGGTCTGTCGATGGAGGGCCGCATGACCGTCTGCAACATGACGATCGAAGGTGGGGGACGCGCAGGCATGATCGCGCCGGACGACACCACGTTCGCGTACCTCGAGGGCCGCCCGGGCGCTCCCACGGACTACGACGAGGCGATCGCGCGTTGGCAGGAGCTTCCGACCGAGGATGGCGCGACGTTCGACGCCGAGGTCGCGGTGGACGCGTGGACGCTGGCCCCGCAGGTGACCTGGGGCACCACCCCGGGCATGGTCGCGCCGGTCACCGGCCGCGTACCGGTGCCCGAGTCGGTCGACGATCCGGTCGAGCAGGACTCGATCCGTCGCGCGCTCAACTACATGGGCCTCGAGGGCGGCGAGGCGATCGAGGACATCCCGGTCGACGTCGTGTTCATCGGCTCCTGTACCAACGGGCGCATCGAGGACCTTCGCGCCGCGGCCGGAGTGATCGAGGGCAAGTCGGTGGCCTCGTCGGTCCGGGCGATGGTGGTGCCAGGCTCCATGCAGGTCAAGGCACAAGCCGAGGAGGAGGGGCTCGACAAGATCTTCACGCGCGCGGGCTTCGAGTGGCGTGATGCGGGCTGCTCGATGTGCCTGGCGATGAACCCGGACATCCTGCAGCCCGGGGAGCGGGCCGCGTCGACGTCGAACCGCAACTTCGAGGGTCGTCAGGGCAAGGACGGGCGCACGCACCTGGTCAGCCCCGAGATGGCGGCGGCCGCCGCCGTCACCGGGCACCTGGTGGACGTGAGGTCCATGGATGTCGAGCTTTCGGGGGTCGCGTCGTGAGTTCCAGCCGTTTCGGAGGTGGCGTATGAACGCCTTTCGGGTCGTGACCGGCACCATCGCGCCGCTCGATCGGGCGGACGTGGACACGGACCAGATCATCCCCAAGCAGTTCCTCAAGCGGATCGAGCGCACAGGGTTCGGTGAGTTCCTGTTCTTCGACTGGCGGACCGATGAGGGTTTCCCGCTCGAGCGTCCGGTCTACCGCGACGCGCCGATCCTCGTGACCGGCGAGAACTTTGGATGCGGGTCCTCACGTGAGCATGCGCCGTGGGCACTCGAGGACTTCGGCTACCGGGCGATCATCGCGCCCTCGTTCGCCGACATCTTCAAGTCCAACTGCACCAAGATCGGGCTGCTCCCGGTGGTGCTGCCGGCCGACGAGGTCCGCATTCTACTCGACCACGCCATCGACACCCCCGGCGCAACCGCGACCGTCGATCTGGAGCGCGAGGTCGTCGTCACGCCCGACGGGCGTGAGGTGCCGTTCAGCATCGATCCGGCCACGCGCTACCGGTTGCTCAACGGACTTGACGACATCGGCTTGACCCTGAGCCACGAGGCCCAGATCACGACCTACGAGGCCGACCGCGAACGCGACGGCCCGGTGACGACCGCCCTGAACTGAGCCTCAATCCGTCGTCCCTCGCGGCGCTGATGCGCCCGGATCGCCGTCGCCATCCGGCTTCGGGGTCAACCCGAAGGGTTCACCCTGCGGGTGCTCCCCCGAGGCCGCCTGACTCGGCGCCCGCCCCGCGTCCACGATTGACCGACGGCTTGAGGCTGAGCACGGACCAAGGGCGGAAGAATGTCAATCGACGGCGCACCGCGCCACTTGCGAGTGAGTGTCGTGACACTTTGGCCCATGTCGGTGGTTGGATGGGGTGAGCGATCCCTCCCGGGCTGGCAGGCAGTCGCGGTGACGGCGGGTCGCAGCCGTCACGCCTGGGGTGTTGCGGATGTCCTTTGCCCGTCGGGGACTGGCGTCTACGATGCCTCGCGGTCGGATCGGGACAAGGGGGATCGATGCGCAGATCGATGGTGAGCCTGGTGTGCGCCGCGGCGTGCGGGGTGGCGTTCGTGGGATGCGGCGGCTCCGAAACGCCCGCCTCATCGACGGCGACCACAACTCCCACAGTGACCGCGCCGGCGACGAACACCGCGACGCGTCCCGCCATAAACGAGCTCACGATCACCGTCAGAGGGACCCAGGTCAGCGGTGGGGGCCGCAAGACCGTGGCGAAGGGCGCGACCGTGCGCCTGCGCGTGATCGCGGATGTCCCCGACGAGGTCCATCTGCACGGCTATGACCTGAGCGTCAACGTGGCGCCGGGCAAACCCGGCACGCTGACGTTCACCGCCGACGTCCCCGGCATCTTCGACGTCGAGTTGGAGGGGCGCGGGCAGAAGCTGCTGGACCTGGTCGTCTCATGACCCTACGGCGGGCGGGGTGACCTGCCGATCCCCAAGTCGTGCTCCGTGTGGAGCGCTGCGGTCGCGGTCGCGGCGTCGTTCTTCGTCGTGACGCTGGTGCGGACCCGTCCGTGGCTCGGGCGCGTGGCAGCGGGCCGCCCCGTGCCGGCGTGGGCCGCCGTGGCCCCCCGGATCGTGTCGCCGCTCACCAGGACCGTCGGCCTCGTCGTCGTTCGGCCCGACGCCCGACCCCGCGCCGGACGACCGCTGTTCAGGCTGGGCGCTCCGCGTGCCGTGACCGGCCACGTGGCGGGCGTGGTGCTGGCCCATGACCGGGTGGCGCAG
>JBKKDD010000126.1:0-11014 GCA_046708705.1 Miltoncostaeaceae bacterium
GGGCGCCGCCCCCCCCCCCCGGGGGGCGCCGGGCGCCCCCGCCGCCCCCCGGCCTGGGGGGCCGCCCCGGCGGGCGGGGGCGACGAGGGCGCCGGTGCGGGCATCGGTCGGGTCGCCGACGACGGCGATCTCGACGCGATCGGGTGCGGTCGCAAGGTCCAGGGCGATCAGCGCGGTACCGAACGCCTGCGGATAGCGGGCAACGTCCTCGCTGACCACGCGGATCGCGCTCCGCGCGACCTCGCCCAGGCCTGCGTCGCCGGTCAGCGCCGACAGGTGCAGCAGCACCAGCGCCGCCTGGGAGTTACCGCTGGGGGTTGGGTGGTCCTCCACGTCGCGCATGCGCGCGATCAGGGCCTCGCCGTCGCTGCCGGCCAGGAAGAATCCGCCGCCCGCGGGATCGCCGAACACGTCGACCATCACGCCGGCCAGGCGTCGCGCCTCGCTCAGCCAGCGCGCCTCGAACGTCGCCTCGTACAGGCGAAGCAGGCCCTGGATCAGGTCCGCGTAGTCGTCGAGGCAGCCCAGGTGCCGCGCCGATGACTGCGCCCACACGCGCCGCAGGCGACCATCGACCTCGAGGTTGTCCAGGACGAACACGGCGGTCCGCCGCGCGACGTCCACGTAGTCGCGGCGTCCCAGCCAGAGGCCCGCGTCGGCGAACGCCGCGATCGCGAGGCCGTTCCACGCGACCACGACCTTGTCGTCGCGGGCCGGGGCCGGCCGGGCCGAGCGGGCGGCGTACAGCTTGCTGAGCGCCGAGCTGACCAGAAGTCCCGCGTCGGGGCCCACCCGCTGCGCGACCATCTCCATCGGGGCGGCCACCTGCAGGATGTTCGCGCCCTCGAAGTTGCCCTCCGGGCGCATCCCGTAGCGCAGCACGACCGCCTGGGCCTCCTCGCGGGTCAGCACCTCGACCAATTGCTCGACCGTCCAGACGAAGAACGCGCCCTCGCCGCCCGGGGAGTCCGCATCTTGCGCTGCGGCAAAGCCGCCGTCCGGCGCCCGCATCTCGCGCAGCAGGTAGTCCAGGGTGCGCTCGGCGACCGCGCGCCAGCGCTCCTCGCCGGTGACGCGGTGGGCCATCGCGTACGCGCGGGCCAGGAGCGCGTTGTCGTAGAGCATCTTCTCGAAGTGCGGCACCAACCAGATCGCGTCCACGCTGTAGCGATGGAACCCACCGCCGACCTGGTCGTGGATGCCGCCGTCCGCCATCCGCTGGAGCGTCGTCTCGACCATCTGCCGGCTGTTGTGGTCCTTGGGGTCGGCCCACAGCCGGCGAAGCAGGAACTCCAGCGCCAAGTGCGGCGGGAACTTCGGCGCTCCGCCGAACCCGCCCTGCGCCGGATCGAACGCCATCGCCAGGCCGGTCACGGCGTCGTCTACCGTACGCCGGTCCAGGTCGTCGGGCGACGGGCCCCGGCCGGCCGCCGCGCCGAGCCGTTCCCCGATCTGTGCCGCCGTGTGCAGCACGTCGTCCCGACGTGAGCGGTAGGCCTCGATGACGTGGCGCAGCAGCTCGGGGAATCCGGGCATCCCCTGCCGCGGCTCCGGCGGGAAGTACGTCCCGGCGAAGAACGGGCGGGCGTCGGGCGTCATGAACACCGTCATGGGCCATCCGCCGGATCCCGTCAGCCCCAGGGTCGCCTGCATGTACAGGGCATCCACGTCCGGCCGCTCCTCGCGGTCGACCTTTATGCACACGAAGTTGTCGTTCATCACGGCCGCGATCTCGGCGTTCTCGAACGACTCGTGCGCCATCACGTGGCACCAGTGGCACGACGAGTATCCGACCGACAGCAGCACCGGCCGATCCTCCGCCACGGCACGGGCAAACGCCTCGTCCCCCCATGGGTACCAGTCCACCGGGTTATCGGCGTGCTGGCGCAGGTAGAGGCTGGCCTCGTCGGCGAGTCGATTCATGCGCGGCCCATACGTGGCCGCCGAGCACCGACCGAATGGCAACCTTCGGCGAGGGGTTCGCTACCGTTTACCCCTGAATGCTCGATGATTTCCTCATACAGGCGGGGCCCTCGCCGGCGCGTGGCGATCTGGATCGCTGGCAGCAGGTGGCGCTGTTCGGCGTGTCGGCGTCGGCGTTCGGCGACGAGCGGGCCCGGGTCGGGTTGGCGGCGTCGCTACTGGCCCTCGACTGTCCCCACGAGGCCGGTCGGCTGCTGGCATCCGTGTCGAGCGACGATCCGTGGGTGGGGTGGTGGACGGTACTTGCCGTCGGGCAAGTCGCGGGCGCAGAGGGGTTGGCGGCGGTGCTGGCGGCCGCCCGCGCCGGGAAATCCAAACACCGCGCTCACCACGGCTCTTGGGCGGCCTCTGACCCACCCCGCGGGGAGGGTCACACGCTGAGGGCGGCTGGGGAGCCCGCGGGGCCGGACGGCCGCGAGGTTGCCCGGCGCCTGGCCGATCTGGACGGTGAGCTGACCGAGATCGCCGGGGGGGAGGCCGGCTCGGCACGCTTCGCCGTCCTCGGCCACCGGGCGCGCCCGGAACGGCGGGCGCTGATCGGGGGTCGCTCGTCCGCGGTGTTCCTGGTCGACCCGGCCTGGGAGACCCTGCGGCTGGTCCGGCTGGCCCCGAGCGACGGCCCGTCCGCGGGCAACGCGGCGCACCTGAAGCTCGACGAGGTCCTGGAAGCGGTCCGTCGCGGCGATGCCGGTCCCGGCCGCCGCGTGCCCGGGGACGCCCCCGGTCGGCTGGCACCGGGGCCCATGTTGGAGGCTCTGCGGGAGGACCCGGCCACCCGTGATGGACGTTTGCTGCGCCTGGCGACCGAGGTCCGCGAGGAGCGCGAGCGGCTTGCCGACGAGCGGGCCAGGCTCGCCGCCGACCGTGCGGACCTCTCCGACGAGCGCGCCCGGTTCAATCGCGTCCGCGCCGCCGCCGCGGCCACTGGCCGACCCGCGTCGCCAAACGGCGCCGCGCGCCGTGCCCCGGTCGTCCCCAAGACGGCCGCGGAGGCCGCGGCGCTCCTGGGAGTGGCCGTGGACGCGTCGCGCGCGACCATCCAGCGGCACTGGCGCGACCAGGTCGCCAAGTGCCACCCCGATCTGGTCGAGGCGCTCCACCCGGCGCTCCGCCAGCGCGCCCAGGACCTGGCGGTCGCGCTCAACACGGCGCGGGACCTGCTGGTCGGCAACGGCTCGACGGCGCGCCGTTCGGCCGGTCGTGGCTGATCCGGGCTCGGTCGGGGCGCTGATCTTGGCGGCGGGCTCCTCCCGCCGGCTCGGACGTCCCAAGCAGCTCCTGCAGCTCGACGGCAAGCTGCTGCTGCAGCATGTCGTCGACGCCGCCGAGCGAGCGGGTGTCGGGGGGATGGTCCTGGTGCTGGGGCACGCGGCGCAGGAGATCGAGGCTGCGCTGGCTCTGCCCGCGAATGCGCGGGTTGAGCTCAACCCCGAGTACGCGAGCGGGCAGGCCTCGTCGCTTCGGGTCGGGTTGGCCGCGCTCGGACCCGAGGTCGGCCGGGCCCTCATCCTGTTGGGTGATCAACCCCGAGTCGACGTCGAGACGATCCGCGCGGTGGCCGCCGGCCCGGGTCCGATTCGGCGGGCCCGCTACGGCGACACGCCCGGCCACCCGGTGGCGTTCGACCGGGAGCTGTGGGACCGTTTGATGCGGATCGACGGCGACCGGGGCGCACGCGACGTGATGACCGCGTGCCCCGATCTGATCCATGAGGTCACCGTGGGCGGCCCGGCCCCGGCCGACGTCGACACCGTTGATGACGCGACCAGGATGGGCGTCGAGATCGACTGAGATTCGGGTCTGGCACTGGACCTACGCCCATGTGAGTCCACCGCAATGCTGACCGATCGTCCGGTCCGGTCGCCGGTGTCGCGCCCATAGGGTGCGACCGGTGCTCGATCCCGAACCGCACGACATCTCCTGACGGCGGGACGCACGCCAGATCCACTTATGTGCCCGTCGACGCGGGTGCGCCGGCGTCGTAAGAGAACGTTGGCGCGCCTACAGCCGTCCGATGGCGGCGCAGGTCCTCTCGACCTCGGCCAGGTTGTGACCGCTGGTGAACAGGTCGATGTGGGGGAGCGCTGCGGCCATGCCGCGTGCCAGGGGCTGGTAGTCGGGGTTCTCCTGGAGCGGGTTGAGCCAGACGATGCGGTGCGCCAGGCGGTGGAGGCGGGCCATCTGAGCGGCGAGGAGCTCGGGCTCGCCGACGTCCAGACCGTCCGAGCAGATCACCACGACCGCGCCGCGGATCGTGTCGCCCTTCCCGTACCGGGCCAGCATCTCGCGCACGGCGTCGCCGATGCGGGTGCCGCCGTCCCAGTCGCGGGCCTCGTGGGCGGCGCGGGCGAGCGCCTCGTCGGGCTTGGCCTCGCGAAGCACCCCGGTCAGGCGGGTCAGCCGGGTGCCGAACGTGAACGCCTCCCAGCGCCGGTCGGCCATGAGCGCGGCGTGCGCGAAGATCAGGAGCGCCCGCGAGAACGTCGACATCGAGCCGGAGATGTCGAGCAACAACACAACGCGACGCGGGCGTTCGCGGCGGGTGCGGCGAAGGAGGGTGATCGGCTCGCCGCCGGTGCGAAGCCCCCGACGCACCGTGCGCCGCAGGTCCAGGTCGCCGCGCCGTGCGCCCACCCTTCGGCGCGTGCGGCGGACGGGGGCCACCAGCCGCAGGCGGTTGACGCTGCGCGAGAGCTCGGCGAGCTCGTCGGCGTCGAGCGTCGCGAAGCTTCGCTCCCGCAGTCGCTCGATCCGGCTGGCCATCCCGACGTCCTCGGGGACGTCCATCTCCTGCTGCGGGTCCTCGACAGCGATGTCCTGCTCGCTCACGGTGCCGCTCAGGCGCACGTCCGGTGGCGGCCTGCCTGGGCTGTTGGGGATCGAGTACCCGAACAGCTCCCGGAAGACGCGGTCATAGACGGGGAGGTCGTCACGGCGGCCGACCAGCGTCAGGCGTCCCGCCCAGTAGAGCTCGCCAGGGGTGAGCGCCCCGGCTTCCGTGAACGTCTTCAGCCGGCCCGTCCCGACCGGGAGCCCGGCGCGCCGCAGCGCCTGGCCCAGCTCGACGACCCGCTCCAGGCTCATCCGGGGGTCAGGCCAGGCCGATGATCTTGGTCAGCTCGGCGCCGACCCGGTCCTGGTCCTCGCGATTCTTGACGACCCAGCCGAGCGTGTCGCCGGCCGATTCCTCGTCGATTGGCGGCGCGCCGACCAGGTGCAGCGCGCGCGCCCAATCGATCGACTCGGCCGGGCCCGGGGGCTTTGCCAGGCCCATTGTGCGCAGCCGTGCGACGGCATCGGCGACCGCGCCGGCCAGCACGGGTTCGGCCTCAGGCACGCGCAGCCGGATGATCGCGACCTCGCGCTCGAAGCCCGGGTACTCGAGCCAGTGGTACAGGCAGCGGCGCTTGAGGGCGTCGTGCAGCTCCCGCGTGCGGTTGGAGGTGATGACGACCGCCGGCGGCTCGGCGGCGCGGACGGTGCCGATCTCGGGGATCGTGATCGCGAAATCGGAGAGGACCTCGAGCAGGAACGCCTCGAACTCGTCGTCGGCGCGGTCCAGCTCGTCGATCAGAAGGACGGCATTCGACCCGGCGCGGATCGCCTGCAGCAGGGGCCGGGCGACCAGGAACCTCTCGCTGAAGAGTTCCTGCACCCGGGCGTCCTGGTCGAGCGCCCCGTCCTGAATCGCGCGTGCGTGCAGGAGCTGCCGGGCGTAGTCCCACTCGTACAGCGCCTGGCTCGCGTCGATCCCCTCGTAGCACTGCAGGCGGATCAGATCGGCGCCGAGTGCCGTGGCGAGCGCCTTCGCGGCCTCGGTCTTTCCGACACCGGGTTCGCCCTCCAGCAGCAGCGGGCGGCGCATCTGGAGCGCCAGGTACATCCCGACAGCGAGCCCGTCGTCACACAGGTAGTCGGCCTCGGCGAGTTGAGCGGCCAGCTCCTGAGGTGAGGAGATGTTCATGTCCCCAGCGTAGCTGTCAGGCCCCGTCGGAGTTCTCGGACACAGGGAAAGGACAGACGCCGTGGCCAAGGGACCGTCGGTGCGGCCGAGTGGCCGAGAGTACGGCCAAGTAGCGGGTGCGCGCGCCGAATGGCCGCACGTATCGCCGAGTGAACGCGCGCGTCTCGCCCGGTACGAGCGCGGTTGCCGTCGCTGTGCGGAAAGCGTAGCGTCACGCATCGCAACATCAGTCACATGGAGTCCCGGTAGATGCGTGAAGTACTGTCAATCCTGGAGGAGTGGTCTCGGAACGGCACCCGAGCCGCCTTGGCGACGGTCGTCTCGGTTGAGAAATCGGCGCCGCGTGGGCCCGGGTCGATCATGGCGCTCAGCGCAGACGGGCAGATCGTCGGCTCGGTGACCGGAGGGTGTGTCGAGCCCGACGTCGTGCTGGCGGCCGAGGAGGTCCTGGCCGGTGGCGCGCCCCAGTTACGGGAGTACGGCATCGCCGACGAGGACGCGTTCGCGGTCGGGTTGCCGTGCGGCGGCGAGGTACGGATCTTCGTCGAGGCGATGGACGCCGACGTGATCGGCCGGCTGGCCGACGCGGTCCGCGACGAGGGGTCGCTCGGGGTCATCACGCGCATCGCGGGGCCCGACATCGGCGAGCGGGTGGTCACTGACGCCGACGGCGCCGACGACGAGGCTGCGGCCCTGATCCGCGGCGGGTACAGCGGCACGATCGGGACGGGTGACGACGAGCGCTTCGTGTTGAGCTTCGGCGCCCGTCCGCGAATGTACGTGTTCGGCGCGATCGACTTCGCATCGTCGCTCGCCACGCTCGGCAAGTTCATGGGCTACCACGTCACCGTCTGCGACGCACGCGCCGCGTTCGTCACGAAGGAGCGCTTCCCCGACGCCGACGAGATCGTCGTCGCCTGGCCGCAGGAGCTGCTCGCTGACGCCCCGGTCGACGAGCGCACCGCGATCTGCATCCTGACCCACGATGCCAAGTTCGACGGGCCCGCGCTGCACGCCGCCCTCAAGACCCGCGCCGGCTACATCGGCGCGATGGGCAGCCGCCGCACCGTCGCGCGGCGCGAGGAGCGCTTGCGCAGGGAGGGCCTGACCGACGCCGCCTTCGCCCGTATCCACTCGCCCATCGGTTTGGGGATCTCATCGAAAACCCCTGAGGAGGTCGCAGTTGCCATCGGTGCCCAGATCATCCAAACCATGCGCACCAGCGCCACACCCGTCCCGAGCGTGAGCAGATGATCATCCAGAACACGTTCGAGGTCCCCGGAACCCCCAAGCAGACGCTCGAGCTGCTGCTGAACGCCGAGCGGGTCGTGCCGTGCATGCCCGGCGCGGAGCTGGTGGAGATGGTCGACGACCGCAACTGGCGCGCCAAGATGCGCGTGCGCCTTGGCCCCGTGGGGATGGACTTCGACAACAAGATCGAGCTCGTCGAGATCGACGAGGCCGCGGGCATCGTCCGCATGAACGTCAGCGGCCGCGACACCCGCGGCATGGGGGGCGCGGACGGCACGGTCGAGGCGCGCTTCGCCGCGCACGAGGGCGGCACCAAGGTCGACATGACCACGGATCTGCGCTTCAGCGGGCAGGCCGCCCAACTTGGCCGGCCCAACGTGGTGCAGGACGTCGCTTCCAAGCTCGTGGGCGACTTCGCCAGGTGCCTCGGCCAGCAGATGCAACACCAGTCGGAGGCCGAGGCCGCCGCATCCGACGGGGAACCGGACGCCGTTCCGTTACCCCCGCCGCCGGCAGCCAAGCCGCTGTCGGCGTTCTCTGTCCTTGTGGCCGCTGTCACCGGGGCCATCAAACGTTTGTTTCGGAAAGGGGGCTGACCCGTGGGACATATCACCGTCACCGTCACCGTCAACGGGCTCCGCCATGATGTCGACGTGGACCCGCGTGACCTGCTCGTCTACACCCTGCGCGAGGCGCTCGGTCTGACGGGCACGAACGTCGGATGCGACACCTCGAGCTGCGGCGCCTGCACCGTTCATTTGAACGGCGAGTCCGTCAAGTCCTGCACCGTGCTGGCCGTCCAGGCCGACGGGCAGGAGGTCACCACCATCGAGGGGCTCGCCACCAACGGCGAGATGCACCCGATGCAGCAGGCCTTCACCGAGCATCACGCCCTGCAGTGCGGGTACTGCACGCCCGGGATGATCATGGCGGCCGTCAGCCTGCTCGATGACAACCCCTCGCCGTCCGAGGACGAGATCCGTCACGGGCTCGAGGGCAACCTCTGCCGTTGCACCGGCTACCACAACATCGTCAAGGCCGTGCAGGCCGTGGCGAGCGCCTAGGAGGCCCCCATGGCAACGACAGAACCCAAACCACAGGTCGGGCAGCGGCGTCTTCGCAAGGAGGACCCGCAGCTCATCACCGGCCAGGGCAACTTCGTCGACAACATCTCGGTCCCCGGCATGTTGTGGATCCACGTCGTGCGCAGCCCGTTCGCGCACGCGACGATCAAGGGCATCGACACGTCCAGGGCCGAGGCGGCCGAGGGCGTGGTCGCCGTCTACACCGGCGAGACCCTGGAGTTCGCGGGCCCGCTCGTCATGGCATGGCCGATCAACGATCAGATCAAGAACCCTGCCCACCACCCGCTCTGCAAGGACAAGGCCCGCTACGTGGGCGACCCGGTCGCCGTGGTCGTGGCCGACACCCGCGCCAATGCCAAGGACGCGGCGGAGCTCGTCGAGGTCGACTGGGATCCGCACCCCGCGGTGACCGACATCAAGCAGGCCCTCGCAGACGGCGCGCCGATCGTCCACGAGGAGTTCGGCACCAACAACGCCGGTGACTGGACCTTCGAGCGTGACTCGCCGGTCCCCCCCCGTAACCCGGCCGGGCCGTACTTCGAGGACCCGGACCTGGTCACGATCAAAGAGGACTACTACCTGGCCCGGCTCATCCCCAACGCGATGGAGCCGCGCGGCGTGGTCGTCGACCTGACCCCATCGATGGGCGAGTACACGATGTACTCCTCCACCCAAATCCCCCACATCCTGCGCACGACGCTGACGATCACGTGCGGTATCCCCGAGGCCAAGCTTCGGGTCGTCGCTCCTGACGTCGGCGGCGCGTTTGGCTCCAAGCTGGAGGCCTACCCCGAGGACGCGATCTGCCTTGCGATCGCGAAGACGCTGCGTCGGCCGGTCAAATGGATCGAGGAGCGTAGTGAGGGCTACGTCGCGACGCTGCACGGTCGCGAGATGTACCAGACCATCGAGCTGGCGGCGACCAAGGACGGCGACCTCAAGGCCGTGCGCGTCAACCTGACCGTCTCGATGGGGGCATACCTGCGGCTCATCACCCCGGGTATTCCGATGTTTGGCGCGTGGCTCTACGCGGGTCCGTACGACTGCGAGGGCTACGATTTCCAGTACACGAACGTGTTCACCAACAACACGTTCACCGACGCCTATCGCGGTGCCGGTCGACCCGAGGCCACCTACGCGATCGAGCGGGCGATGGACGCGCTGGCGCGCAAGCTCGACATGGACCCGATCGAGCTTCGTCAAAAGAACTTCATCACCAACGACAAGTTCCCCAACTACACGATGGTGACGGGGCTGACGATCGACTCGGGCAACTACTCTGGCACCACCGACAAGATGCTCGAGATTCTCGACTACGACGCCATACGGGCGCAGCAGGCCGAGAGTCGGGCGAACGGCGGCACCAAGGTCATCGGCGTGGGCTTTTCGACCTGGCTCGAGATGTGCGGTCTGGCCCCGTCACGCGTGTTGGCTGCGCTCAAGTACATCGCGGGCGGATGGGACGCGGCGACAGTGGAGTTCATGCCCACCGGGACAGTGCGGGTGTTGACCGGGGTCTCGCCGCACGGTCAGGGCAACGTCACCTCGATGGCGCAGATCGTCGCCGATCAGCTCGGCGTGGACTTCGAGGACGTCGAGGTGCTGCACAGCGACACCCAGGTGGTGCCGCTCGGCATGGACACCTACGGCAGCCGTGGATTGTCGGTCGGTGGTGTCGCGCTCTACAAGGCCGGCGAGAAGATCCTGGCCAAGGCACGGACGATCGCAGCGCACCAGCTCGAGTGCTCCGAAGAGGATCTGGAGTTCGCGGGTGGCGACTTCACGGTCCGTGGCACCGACAAGAGCGCCAACATCAAGGGGATTGGGTTCGCGGCGTGGTCCGCCCACGACATACCCGACGGCATGGAGCCGGGCCTGACGGCGACCCACCTGTACGACCCGCCCAACTTCAGTTGGCCCAACGGCTCGCATGCGTGCGTGGTCGAGGTCGACACGGAGACGGGATCGATCGACATCCTGCGCTACGTCGCCGTCGACGACTGCGGCGTGCAGATCAACCCCAACATCGTCCAGGGGCAGTTGCACGGGGGTATCGCCCAGGGCATTGCCGAGGCGCTATTCGAGGAGGCGCTCTACGACGCCGAGGGCAACCTGTTGACCGGCAGCATGACGAGCTACATGGTCCCGGGTGCGCCTGAGATCCCAACGTTCGAGTTGGACCACACCGTCACCCCGAGCCCCACCAACCCGTTGGGCGTCAAAGGCGGCGGCGAGGCGGGCACCATCGCCACGCCTCCGGCTGTCATCAACGCCGTCGTCGACGCCCTGTCGCACCTCGGTGTCACCAACATCGAACGGCCGGCGAGGCCAGAGCGCGTCTGGCGCGCGATCCAGGAGGCCAAGTCATGATCCCCAGCAAGTTCGACTACACGCTCGCCGAGTCGCCCGAGCACGCGATCGAGTTGCTCAGGCAGGACCCGGACGCCAAGCTCCTGGCGGGCGGGCACTCCCTGATCCCGTTGATGAAGACGCGTCTGGCCCGGCCGTCCAAACTCATCGACATCGGGCGGCTGGGTTTGTCGGGGGTGACGGACGCGGGCGACCATCTGGTCATCGGCGCCCTGACCCGGCATGCCGACCTAGAGCACGACCCGACGGCCAAGCAGCACTGCCCGATCCTGGCCTACACCGCGGGCCTCGTGGGTGACCGTCAGGTGCGCCACCGCGGGACGCTCGGCGGGTCGTGCGCGCACGGCGACCCGGCGTCGGA
>JBKKDD010000127.1:0-2541 GCA_046708705.1 Miltoncostaeaceae bacterium
CTGTACGCGAAGGCCCTCGCGACGGCAGCGTGACCGCGACCGCGAAGGAATAAGTCGACCTCGACGAGGACGGGCCAGGGAACGAGCGCATCTCGGCCGAGCCCGGTGAGGAGGCCCTCTGCGAACCTGTTGCGCCGACCTTCCGCGCGATTGATGGCCGAGAGAATGGGACCGGTGTCGCTGTCGGTCACGCGCGGACGCGAGCCAGGATCTCCTCGACCTTGAGGGAGAGATCGGGATCATCCTCGATCAACCCCGCATAGGGGAGCCGAGGCGCACCGGTCAAGCGCAGCCGCTCGACGACCACGGCCGAAACGGACGTCTGCCGTTCGGCGGCCTCTCGCTCAAGCTGTTCTGCCAGGATCAGCGGCACCGAGATCGTTTTTCGCACGACAGCCATACGCGAGGATGAAATATCAAACTATGAAGAGGTCAAGCTCGACACTCCGAGACACCGACCAGACGAGCGGCCAGGCGCCGGAGATTTCGATCATCATCGTCTCGTACCAGTGCCGACGCTACCTTTTGAGTCTGCTCAGAGATCTCTCCCTGGCACGCGAGGCCATCGCGCTTGAAGTTCACGTCGTCGACAACGACTCAGACGACGACTCCGTTGCGAGCGTCCGACGGTTGTATCCCTGGGTCGTCGTCACGGCACTCGAGGAGAACGTCGGCTTCGGCCGGGCCAACAACATGGCGATCAGTGGCGTCCAGGCGGAGACCGTGCTCCTGCAGAACCCCGATACGCATATCACCACCCAGGCACTGCGCGCATGCATCGACGAGATTCGGCGTTCGCCCGACATCGGGATCCTGACACCGCGAGTCGTCGATGAACGCGGGGTGTTCGACCGTCGGTGCATGCGGGGCTTCCCCACGCTCTGGGGTGTGTTCTGTCATGTCAGCGGTCTCGACCGATTTCTGCGCGACCGCCGGTCCTTGCGTTACACGGTGGGGTGGCTCGAAGACGACCGGGAGGCGGATGTCGAGGCGGTGAGTGGAGCCGTGATGTTCTGCAGACGGGACGCGCTTCGACAGATCGGGGGCTTCGACGAGCGCTTTTTTATGTACGGAGAGGACATCGACCTGTGTTTGCGCGTCCGCGCGGCAGGGTGGCGTGTCCGATACTGGCCAGGTGCCGAGGTGATGCACCTCGGGGGCCGGTCGGGCATGCATCCCCACGCCCGGCGGGCATGGGCCCGTTCGATCGGAGATCTCCACAGATTCCACCGTGGACGGCGCGGAGGTCGCGTTTCGGGCGCCATCTGCGACCTCGCCGGGATGGCACTCGGCGTACTTCGCCGCGAATCCCGTCCGAGCGCACCGGGCGATGGCTGACGCGCGCGCGACGGGAGTGACCGGGATGACTCGCAGCTTCTGGGACGGCGGTTAGACTCCCCGCGTTGACCACACTCGCAACAGTCCAGCGGCATGCGCCCCTGTTCCGGAACCTCGTTCGGCGCGAAGTCCGGCAGCGCTACAAGGCTTCGGCATTCGGATTGCTCTGGACGCTGATCAACCCGCTGGTGATGGTCACGGCCTACTGGTTCGTCTTCCGATTCGTGTTCCCGGCCGGCGCGAATGACCCGTATGCGCTCTTCCTCTTCGTCGGGCTCGCAACGTGGAGCGTGTTCATGGGCGGAGCCCAATCGGCGGCCTCAAGCCTCGTCGCGAACGCGAACCTAGTGACGAAGGTCAAGTTCCCCCGACAGATCGTTCCCTTGTCGGCGATGACGGGTGCCTGGTTCACGGCCGGGGCGATGCTCGCCATCGCGGTGCCTTTGTGCGCCGTCTTCGGTCACGGGAATCGACTTACGTGGATCGCCGTTCCGCCCCTCCTCGCCCTCCTCGTGATCCTCACCATCGGATTCGGACTTCTCGTCGCCGCCGTCAACGTGTACTTCAGAGATGTCGAGCACATCCTGGGGGCGCTCTCCCTGCCCTGGTTCTTCTTGACGCCCGTCCTGTTCAGCTTCGACATGATCGATGTCGGGGAAAAACAGTGGGCAATCGACGTTCTGCACTACGGAAACTTCGTTAGTCCTTTCGTCATCGCCGTCCGCGACGCATTGTTTAACGGGGTATGGCCAGCCTCGACCGACGTCATCTACTGCGTCGTCGCGGCCGGGGTCATGTTCGCGGCCGGTCTCCTCGTGTTCCGACGCCTTGAGCGCGAGATGGCGGTCGAACTCTAGGCATGACACTTCCTGACGGAGCTATCCGACTGAGAGGCGTGTCCAGGAGCTTCCGGATCGTCCATGAGCGGAATCAGACGCTGAAGGAATCCATTTTGCGCCGGAGGCGATCGACGTATACGGACCGCTGGGCCCTCAAGGACGTCGATCTTGACATCGCCCCGGGCGAGGCGGTCGGAATCATCGGTCAGAACGGCGCGGGCAAGAGCACGCTCCTGAAGCTCGTCTCGGGAACCGTGCAGCCCACTACCGGTTGCATCGGACTAGGCGGCAGAGTCGCCGCGATCCTCGAACTCGGATTAGGCTTCAACCTGGAGCTCACGGGACGGCAGAACATCCATCACGC
>JBKKDD010000128.1:0-2783 GCA_046708705.1 Miltoncostaeaceae bacterium
GAGCAGCGGCGGACGTCTCTGTACCGGCAATCCCAAGGACTTTCCCATGCCCGAGATCGTTGTCGAGCATTGGCCCGTCGGCCACTGAACGTCGTTCGGGCGAACGACCCCGCGTCATCGGGGAGAAAATGAGGCACGCGCGGCAGGATTCGAACCTGCGACCTCTGGCTCCGGAGGCCAGCGCTCTATCCACTGAGCTACGCGCGCAGAACGATGTCAGTGTACTGGACACATCGACCGAGGAAATTCCATGACCCAGGACGACCCGAATCGCGTTGCGGCCGAGCTCGCCGGGCAGATCGTCGCGGCCCGTGTCGGCGCCGCCGCGGGGCGGCCGACCGCCGACGAGGGCCGGGAGGCTGCCGGCTACTACCGCGTCATCCTGGCCGAGACCCGCCGTGCGCTCGGCCTCGGACCGATCGTGACCCAGGAGCCGGATGAGGGGTGAGGATCACGATCCTCAGCGACACGCATTTCCCGGGGCACGGGTCCGAGCTGCCGCAGGCCTGCCTGGCGGCCGTCGCGCGGGCTGACCTGATCATCCATGCGGGTGACCTCGCCGATCTGCCCACCCTCACGATGCTGCGTGGCCTGGGACCGCCGCTCGTCGCGGTGCACGGCAACGCGGACGAGGAGGCGGTCCGTCACGCGCTCCCGGCGTCGGCGCGGGTCGATCTGCCGGGCCTGCCGCTTATCGTCGTGCACAACGGCGGCCCCGAGGACGGACGCCTGGAGCGGATGCGGCGCAAGTTCCCCGAGGCCCGCGGCGTGGTGTTCGGCCATTCGCACATCCCGCTGCACCAGCTCGCCGACGACGGGTTCTTCATCCTCAACCCGGGCAGCGCCACCGACCGGCGCCGCCAACCGCGTGACAGCTTCGTGGAGATGACCCTCGAGGATGGATCGTTGCCGCAGGTGGTGTTCCTCGCCGCCGACGAGCCCGCCGGACCGTTGCCGGCCGAGCTCGTCCGGCGCTGAGGGCCGAGGGGCGGACCTTCCCCGAAAGCGTCGCCTCCCTCAAACCCGCAGCGGTTCAGTCTTGCCGTTTCAGCCCGGCGCGCCGTCGAGCCGCCCGGCGAGCTTCGACGATCCGGCCTTCGGGTCCGCGGACGTCGCAGGAGGGAGGTGTTCTCGAAATCCACCGACCGTTTCCAGCCGGCCTCTCGGACGCGGTCGACGACGCCATCGACCTTGAAAGCGACGTGCCGGAGCCCAGGAGGGTTCGCGGCCGGCGCTCGACGATCACGTTCTCGAGCCCGATGATCCGATCAATCCACGCGACACTGAACACCCCGGGCTTGCCGCAGTCGACGCCAAGCAGCGCAAGAAATCGAACCGTCTCGTCGGGATCCTCGACGACACGACCCACGTGGACGAAGTTGGTGACGCCGGGACGATGGGTTGTCCATCGAGGTCAAACGACTCAAAGGCCGCGACCCTTATCCCGGTCTCGTTCCGTCGGGCTCCACCCGCCCCGCGTCACTCAGGACGGAGGCGGGGGGCGCGACGATTCGTTCTCCGTGTTCAGCGCCGTTTGACGGCGTCCCTGGCGTCCTCGGCTGCGTCCATCAGCTTCACGCCCGCCTGCTTGAGGTTGCCCTTGGCCTGGTCGGCCTGCCCCTCGCGGCGCTGCTCGTTGTCGTCACGGAGCGCACCTACGGCCTCCTTGGCCTTGCCCTTGAGCTCCTGTGCTTTTCCGTCGCTCATAATCGTCTCCTTCGCGTAATGAAGATCAGCCGGGTCGTGATCCTCTGCCCAAGGCTTTCCCCACGGAACGGGGGGTGAAACAAGGAGCGCCGCTCCGTGAGAAAGCAGCCGGCCAGCCGCGATCCGTCTCTGCTCGCCTTGCTTCTCAGGGACTGTCTCGGAACTTCCTCTCGGCTGGCGGCTGCAAACCGTCGCCATACGGTGCCCGCGAGATCGCTGTTGCACCCGGCAGCAACGATGCTCGCGGACACGGTCGTGCTCGGTTTTCGCTCGCCACCCGGCGCGGGAGATGTTTCTCGACAGTTCCTACGGGCGGATCCTTCCGAACACGAGCCCCGCGATCGGGCGGGGGCTGATCGTGATCGTCCGGGTGGTCCGGGACACGACGGTGGTGCCACGCCGAACGACCGTGACCTGACGGCGGGTCAGGTGGTTCGTGGTCCGAGTCGTGCTTGCTCCGGTCAGGCGGTCCCTGACCACCGTGTCGAGACCGACCAGGCGGAATGCCGCGCGGGCGGCGTTCCAGCGGATCCGATGCGTCGTGGTGGTCACGGTCCGGGAGCCGAACTTCTGGCGCACCGCGAGCGCGCGGTTCGCGATCGTGACCGTGACGGGCATCGCGGCCGCTCCCCAGAACGCGCCGCCGCACTCGCGGCAGCCGAGGAGCCGGGGGGCGACGCCGGCACGCCGGAAGCCTCCGGCCGCCTGCGCGCGTGCGAGGACGAGTGCGCGTGACCCGTCGTTCGCGCCGTACGCCCCGCCGCTCGCGCTGGTCTGGACGAGCACGACCGCCATGTCCGCCCGCGCGTCCCCGTCCAGACGCCCCAGCACACGCTTCTCGACCCGCCACCCGGGAGGCGCGAACCCCGCCGCATTGGGGCTGACAGCGGGAATCTGCGCAACCGGAACAACCGCGCCCTGCGCCGATCCCGCCCCCAACGCAAGCGCCGCCACGCCCGTGATCACGGCAGCACCCCCAAGAACGCGTGCGCGCCCGCCCCTGATCGTCGTCTCGTTCTCTCGTGGCATGTGATACTGCATGTCGTGGCCGCGGGCCATCGTCCCACCACCCCCCG
>JBKKDD010000129.1:0-9895 GCA_046708705.1 Miltoncostaeaceae bacterium
GGGTCCGCACTACCCGACGGTCGAGGTGACCGATCAGGGCCGGACGTTCCCGCTGGGCTCGGGCTCGGTGGCGATCGCGGCGATCACGAGCTGCACCAACACGAGCAACCCGTCGGTGATGATCGGCGCCGGCCTGCTCGCCAAGAAAGCCGTGGAGCGCGGCCTGACCACGCCCCCCCACGTCAAGACCAGCTTCGCCCCCGGCAGCCGCGCGGTCACGAGCTACATCGAGAACGCCGGTCTGACCGACGCGCTCGACGCGCTCGGCTTCAACCTGGTGGGCTACGGCTGCACGACCTGCATCGGCAACTCCGGCCCCTTGAACCAGCCGATCGCCGACGCGATCGACGCCAACAACCTGACCGTGGCGGCGGTGCTGTCGGGCAACCGCAACTTCGAGGGACGGATCCATGCCCAGGTCAAGGCCGCCTACCTGGCGTCGCCGCCGCTTGTGGTCGCGTTCGCGCTGGCCGGACGGGTCGACATCGACCTGACCATCGATCCGCTCGGCACCGGCAGCGACGGAGAGCCCGTCTACCTGGCCGACATCTGGCCGAGCCGCGAGGAGGTCGACGCGGTCATGAGCGAGGCGATCGGCCCCGACGTGTTCTCGTCCAACTACGCCGGCGTCTTCGAGGGCGACGCGCACTGGAAGACGATGGCCGCTCCCACCGGCGACACCTACGCCTGGGACCCGGCCTCGACCTACGTGCAGAAGCCGCCATTCTTCGACGGGCTGACCGCCGTGCCCGCGCCGATCACCGACATCGTCGGGGCCCGTGCGCTGGCGGTACTGGGCGATTCGGTCACCACCGACCACATCTCCCCAGCCGGCAGCATCCCGGCTGGCTCACCCGCGGGCAAGTACCTGATCGACCACGGCGTCGAGCCCAGGGACTTCAACAGCCTCGGGTCCCGCCGCGGCAACCACCAGGTGATGATGCGCGGGACGTTCGGCAACATCCGCCTGCGCAACGTGCTCGCGGGCGGCAAGGAGGGCAACTGGACCGTCCACCTGCCGTCGGGCGACGAGACGTCGATCTACGACGCGTCGATGCGCTACCAGGACGAGGGCGTGTCCCTGATCGTCCTGGCGGGGCGCGAGTACGGCACCGGCTCCAGCCGCGACTGGGCCGCCAAGGGCACGCTGCTGCTGGGCGTCAAGGCCGTGATCGCCCAGTCCTACGAGCGCATCCACCGGGGCAACCTGGTCGGAATGGGCGTCCTTCCCCTGCAGTTCGTAGAGGGTGAGAACGCCGCGTCGCTCGGGTTGACGGGCCGCGAGGTGTTCTCGATCGCCGGGCTGACCACGCTCGCCCCGCGCGAGATGCTGACCGTGCGGTATGTACGCGAGGACGGCAGCGACGGTGCCTTCCAGGTCCTGGCGCGCATCGATGGGCCCACGGAGCTCAACTACCTGCACAACGGCGGCGTCCTGCCGACCGTGCTGCGCCGACTGAACCAGGCCTGAGCTTTCGCCGCGTGCCCCCGGTCGGAGCCACGGCTTCGACCGGGGAGACGGCCTTGCGCCTTGACCGAAAGTCTAGGTCGTATGACCTAAGAGACTGAACTTTTGGGGGATTGTGGGCCGGACCGCCCGGGAGCACACTCGTAAGCAATCTTGATGTGCTCCCGCGCGCTCCCGTGCGCACTGACCAAGGATCGGTTGACATGAACGCTCGGTTCCGCCACCTCCGTCGTGGCCTTCTCGCCGTATCGCTCGGCGTCCTCGCCCTGTCGGCAACGGCAGTCGCCGCCCCGCTGCCGGGGGACGACTTCGAGGCCGACGACGGCAACCTGGTCGTCGACGGCGCGACCACCACCGACTGGAACGCGGCGTCGCCGCGGGTGTTCTTCGACCTCCCGACGAACGCCGACGACACGCTGACGGGCGGGACCCAGGAGGTCGATCACCCCTCGGACTGGGACGTGACGATCTCGAACAACACCAACAAGAAGGCCAACATCCTTCGGTCGTATTTCAAGTCGAACTCGCCCTACTTCCGCGTGGGGATCGTCCGTGAGCAGGATCCCAACGGGACCACTGCGTACGCCGTCGAGTTCAACCAGTCGACGGCCAAGCACGCCAACGGCCTGCCGGTCCGCACGCTCGGCGATGCCCTGATCATCTTCGACTTCCAGGGCAACAACGTGTCCGCGCCGATCACGCGACACCGCTGGATCGATCCCGGCGACTGCGCCGGCCCCGGCAGCGTCACGGCGCCGTGCTGGTCGGTCGGAGCGAGCCTCAGTACGACGCAGGCCATCGGCGCCAACAACACGGCCGACGTGCTCGACACCGTTGCGAACCCGGACGAGACGCTGGACGCGGCCACGTTCGACGAGTTGGCGATCAACCTGCAGACCGCGCTCGGCTTGACGCCGAACACCTGCGTCAGCTTTGGCCAGGTGTCGATCCGCAGCCGTGAAGGCGCCGCGTTCGGCTCGGCGCTCCAGGACATCCTGGGGCCGCTGCCGATCAGCGTCGGCAACTGCGATGTCGAGATCCAGAAGGACGTCGTGTCCGTCAACGGCGACGAGTCGCGCAACCCCGCGTCGGTGCCGTTCGGCGCGACCCTCGACTACCGGGTCCTCGTGTCCCTGGCGAACGACAGCTCCCCGGTCGCAGCCAGTCAGCTCACGGTGACCGACACCACGATCAGCGACAGCACCCTGAGCGACGCCGCGCTCGTCCCCGTACGCGTCATGGGCGTGATCTCCGGCGACGACGGTGACGACGTCCTGGAGCAGGGCGAGCGCTGGGTGTACGCGCTCAGCTCCGCGGGCGCCACCGTGACGCAGACCGCGTCCTCCTGTGACGACGTCGTCAACTCGGCCCGCGTGGTCGTGACCGGCGGCGACATCAACCCCTCCAACAACCAGGCCACCCGCACCACACCGGTCGCCTGCGTGCCCGACATCGCGATCATCAAGACCGGCCCGGCCTCGGTGGCCTATGGCGACACGATCACCTACACGGTGAACGTCGCGAACGTCGGCCACCCGGTGGCCATCGCCCGCGCGGACCTCGATGTGACCGACCCGAATGTGACCGCCGCGAAGCTGGAGTTCGCGAGCGTGGTCACCGGCGACGGGGACACGCTGCTCGAGAAGAACGAGGTGTGGCGGTACAAGCTCGCCGGCGGTGGCGCGGTGACGGTCCCCGCCAACGCATGCGCCCCGATCGACAACACCGCGGTCGTCGCCACGCTGACCGGCGAGACCAACACCGCCAACAACACGAGCACCGCCACGACGACAGTCACGTGTGTGCCCGACATCGCGATCACCAAGTCCGGCCCCGCTTCGGTGGCCTATGGCGCCACGATCACCTACACGGTGGACGTCGCGAACGTCGGCCACCCGCTGGCCATCGCCCGCGCGGACCTCGACGTGACTGACCCGGTTGTGACCGCCGACAAGCTGGAGTTCTCCGCGGTGATCACCGGCGACGGGGACACGCTGCTCGAGAAGAACGAGGTGTGGCGGTACAAGCTCGCCGGCGGTGGCGCGGTGACGCTCCCCGCCAACGCATGCGCCCCGATCGACAACACCGCGGTCGTCGCCACGCTGACCGGTGAGACCAACACCGCCAACAACACCAGTACCGCCACGACCAGCGTGGTGTGCATCCCCGACATCGGGATCACCAAGTCGGGTCCGGCGCAGGTCGAGAAGGACGGCACGATCTCCTACACGGTGCGCGTCACGAGCATCGGGCACCCGCTGCCGATCGCCCGGGCGGATATCGACGTCACCGACTCGGCGGTCACCGAGTCCGAGCTCGTCTTCTCCGACGAGGTCTCGGGCAACGAGGACACGTACCTCGACACGGGCGAGGTGTGGGAGTACCGCCTGAGCGGCGGGACGGCGGTGACCCTGCCGGCCACGGCGTGCGGCAACATCACCAACACCGCCCTGGTCGCAGCCCTGACCGGTGAGACGGCCCTGGCGAACAACAGCGCGAGCGCGGCCACGTTCGTGCGCTGCCCCGACTACACCGTCGACAAGACGGCGGGCGCGGCCAGCGTGCAGTACGGCGCCGGCCCGCTCGGCTGGTCGGTCACGGCGACCAACACCGGCAACGTGGATCTGGCGATCCCGGCCCTGACCGACACGACCGTGACCCTCACCGGACCCGCGTCCTCGCTGGATGAGCTCGACGACCCGGACGTGTTCCAGATCGACGAGGTGCTGACCTACACCGGCACCGAGCAGATCGCAGGTCGCTGCGGCGAGATCTCCAACACCATCTCGGCCACCGTCATGTACGGCCAGATCGAGATCACGCGGGAGGGCACCGCCACGACCACCGTCGTGTGCATCCCCGACATCGGGATCACCAAGTCGGGTCCGGCGTCGGTCGACTTCGGCGACACGATCTCCTACACGGTGGACGTGACCAGCGTCGGCGATCCGCTGCCGGTCGCGCGGGGCGACATCCATGTGACGGACCCCGCGGTTGCCGGGGGCACCGAGCTGGTGTTCTCCAGCGTGATGACCGGGAACACCAACGACCTGCTCGAGTTCGGCGAGGTCTGGCGGTACCGGCTCGCCGGGGACCTCGCGGTGACCCTGCCGGCGAACCGCTGCACCCCGATCGACAACACCGCGATCGTCGCCGTGGTCGGTGACGGCAACGCCGCCAACAACCAGAGCACGGTCACGACCAACGTGGTCTGCACGCTCAACCTGACCATCGCCAAGACGTCCGACAAGGAGACCTACGCGGCCGGTGAGACGATCACCTACACCGTGACGGTGACCAACACCGGGCAGGCAGCGGTGCCGTTCGCGGACATCACGGTGTCCGATCCGAGCCTGCCGGCTCTGACCCTGGTCGGCGAGGCGCCGGCCGAGCTCGCGCCGCAGGGCGTCCTGACCTACACCGGGACGCGCGCCACCTCCATCGCCGACTGCGGGACGGTGCCGAACACCGCCACCGTGGCGCTCGCCGGCGAGGCCCAGGAGACCACGACCAACGACAACACCGCGACGCGCAACATCACGGTGGCGTGTACACCGAACCTGACGATCGCGAAGTCGGCCGACAAGGCGACCTACGTCCCGGGCGAGGTCATCACGTACACGGTGACCGTCCACAACACCGGCCAGTTGCCGGTGCCGTTCGGCCAGATCGCGGTCTCCGACCCGACCCTGCCCAACCTGACGTTGGTCGGCCCCGCGCCGACGACGCTGGCGGTCGGGGCATCGGTCTCGTACACCGGCACCCGGTCGGCGACGGCTGCCGACTGCGGCAACGTCCCCAACACGGCCACCGTGAGCATGGTGGGCGCCGCTCAGGCGGAGTCGAGCACGGCGGACAACAGCGCCACGGTCACCGTCGCGGTGGCGGGTGGCGCCTGTGTCCCGGTGGTCATCACCGGCGAGCAGGGCACCACGCTCGCGATCGTCAAGGTCGGTCCCAGGACAAGCCAGGTGCGTCGGGCGGTTCGCTACACCCTGCGGGTCACCAACACCGGAGGGTCGGTGGCGCGCAACGTGATCGTCCGTGACCCGGTGCCGTCGGGGATGACGGTCGCCAAGCTCCCGGCCAACGCCACGGTCGCCAAGCGGCAGCTTCGCTGGAGCATCGGCGACCTGCAGCCGGGCCAGAGCACGACGGTCTCGGTGCTGCTTCGGGCCGAGGGCAACAGGACCCGTCGCCTCTGCAACACCGGGTTCGCGGTCGCAAGCAACGCGGCCGAGGTCTCCAGCCGGGCCTGCGCCAGGTTCACCAGGATCGCAGGCGTGGTCCGCGTACCGCGCGTCACCGGCTGATCAAAGATCCCTCGGATGGGGTGCGGGCGTGCCACCCGCCCCCATCCGAAGGGACCCCTCCCGGGGCGTTCCGCGGTTCGGTCCCTGGTGGCGGGCCGGCAAAGCCAGCTCTCCGCTCGCCGTGATCCGTCCCGCCACCCGGCCTCCCTATTCCCCTCAATCTGCGCTTCACGGGTGTCGCGCACGGCAGGCACGTCACATCTCGAACCCGTCACATCGTTCCGACGTCCCGTCCCCAAGAAGTGCTACCTACCCGACCAGCTCGGGACGCGTTTCTCCAGGAAGGCCGCGAAGCCTTCCTGGGCGTCTTGAGTTGAGGCGCTGGCGGCCATGATGGCGCCGGCATGGTCGTAGGCATCGGGCAGCCCCGGCTCCAGGTTGTCGTAGAACGCGCGCTTGCCGGTTGCAAGGACCGGCGGGCTCGCGGTCGCGATGCGGGTGGCGAGCTCGTGGGTGCGCTCCGCCAGGCGCTCGGCCGGGACCACCTCGTTGACCAGGCCCCAGTCGGCCGCGGTGCGGGCGTCGATCGGCTCGCCGGTCAACAGCATCTGGAGCGCGCGCTTTCGCCCGATCGACCGGGCCACCTCGACCATCGGCGTGGTGCAGAACAGGCCGATGCGCACCCCGGGCGTGGCGAAGCGCGCGGTCTCGCTCGCGATCGCCAGGTCGCACGCGGCCACCAGTTGGCAGCCGGCTGCGGTCGCGATGCCCTGCACGGACGCGATCACCGGTTGCGGCAGCCCGTGGATGGCGAGCATCAGGTCGTTGCACGCCGCGACGAGCTCGGCGTAGAACGCGTCGTCGCGCGAGGACATCTCGTGCAGGTCGTGGCCGGCGCTGAACGCCGGGCCCGTGGCGGCGATCACAATGACCGTGGCGTCGTCGTCCTGCACGGCGGCGCGCAACGCGGTGATCGTGTCGAGCGAGAGCGGGTTGCGGGACTCGGGACGGTTCAGGGTGATGGTCAGGACGGGTCCGTCACGGCTCACCAGCACGGGTTCGCTCATCGCGATCACTCCTCGGAGACGGGTGGCGCAAGTGTACGCTGACCCCCGATGGTGATGCTGGCAGGCATGACACAGGGGGCGCTGAGCGACGACGTTCGGCGCATCCTCCTCCGCTAGCGGCGCCTGGCCGTGGTGGGCCTGTCGCCAAACATCTCGCGCCCGAGCTTCCGGGCCATGGTGCACATGAAGGCCTTTGGATACGACATCACGCCGGTCAACCCGATGTGCGACGAGGTGCTGGGGTTTCCGGCGGTCGGCACCTTGGCCGAGGCGGCCGAGGGCGGGCCGCTCGAGATCGTCGACATCTTCCGCAAGGTCGAGGACATCCCGCCGATCGTCGACGAGGCCGTCGCGCTGGGCGCCAAGGTCATCTGGATCCAGCTCGGCCTGCGCCACGACGAGGCCGCGGCGACGGCGCTGGCCGCCGGCCTGGAGGTGGTGCAGGACCGGTGCATCAAGATGGAGCACTGCCGCTTCTTCGGTGGGCTCAACGTGGTGGGCCTGGCCACGGGCGTGGTCGGATCGCGCCGGATGGGTGTCGCCGGGTGAGCGAGGCGCGCGAGCTTGGCTTCGACACGCTGGCGGTGCACGCCGGACAGCGGGTCGACCCGGTCACGGGCGCGCGCGCAGCGCCGATCTACCAAACCGCCGCCTACGTGTTCGAGGACGCCCAGCACGCCGCCGACCTGTTCGACCTCAACCGCTTCGGCAACATCTACACGCGCATCATGAACCCCACGACCGCGGTGTTCGAGGAGCGGGTGGCGAGCCTGGAGGGCGGCGTCGGTGCGCTCGCCACCGCCAGCGGCCTGGCGGCGCAGGCCGTGGCGATCACCACGCTGCTGGAGCAGGGCGACGAGATCGTCGCCTCCACCCATCTGTACGGCGGCAGCCAGAACCAGATGTCGGTGACGCTCGCCAAGTTCGGCATCACCACCACGTTCGTCGCGCCGGACGACATTGACGCCTGGCGTGCGGCCATCACGCCGCGCACCCGGCTGCTTTACGGCGAGACGATCGGCAACCCGGGCCTGGACGTTCTGGACATCCGCGCGGTCGCCGACGTGGCCGACGCCCACGGCCTGCCGCTCCTGATCGACAACACGTTCGCCACCCCGTACCTGTGCCGACCGTTCGAGCATGGCGCCCACCTGGTCACGCATTCGGCGACCAAATGGATCGGCGGGCACGGGACCTCGATCGGCGGGGTGCTCGTGGACAGCGGTCGCTTCGACTGGGCGGCCGGGCTGTTTCCCGGCCTGACCGAGCCGAGCGTGGGGTACCGCGGCATGCGTTTCGTCGAGACGTTCGGCAACTTCGCGTTCATCATGAAGGCCAGGGTCGAGACCATGCGCGACCTGGGGCCGGCGATGTCGCCGTTCAACTCCTTCCTGCTGCTGCAGGGGCTCGAGACGCTGTCGCTGCGCATGGAGCGCCATGTGCAGAACGCGCTCGCCGTCGCACGCTTTCTGCAGGACCATCCGGCGGTCGAGTGGGTCAACCATCCGGACCTGCCGGACTCGCCGAGCCGGCAGCTCGCCCAGCGCTATCTGCCGCTGGGCGCCGGGTCGATGGTGACGTTCGGCATCCGCGGCGGCCGCGCGGCCGGGGAGCGGTTCATCGGCGCGTGCGACCTCTGCTCGCACCTGGCCAACGTCGGTGACGCCAAGACGCTGGTCATCCACCCCGCGTCCACGACCCACCGTCGCCTGGACGAGCAGGCCTTGGCGGCCAGCGGCGTCACCGAGGACATGGTTCGCCTGTCGATCGGGATCGAGTCGATCGACGACATCCTGTGGGATCTCCAGCAGGCGCTCGCGGCGGCGCAGACGTGATCGAGCCGAGCCTGATGGAGCCGACGATCGACAGCCTGCTGCTGGCCGACTTCGCCGAGGTCGTCAACGGCAAGCTCTACGTGATGGGCGGGGGGTTCACCGCGGTGCAACTCGCGCAGTTCGGCCAGCCGCACCGGTTCTTCCTGGCCGCCGCGCTGCGCATCCCGTGGAGCGCGACCAACACGGGCATCGACCTGGGCGGTCGGCTCGAGACCCTGGACGCGGAGCCGCTCGACTGCTGGAGCCTGGAGGGACAGCTCGAGGCGGGGCGCGCGCCGGGCCAGCGCGGCGGCGACACCGTCACGATGTTCGCGGCGCCGGTCGAGGTGATCGTGCCCGAGCCCATGGAAGTTGTGCTCCGGTTCAGCTTCGGCAACGACGAGCGCACCGCGCGGTTCAGGCTGGTGGAGGGGACCCCGGACGAGTAGGCGTCTCCGCGACCAGGGCGAGCAGCGCGTCGGCCAGTTCCGGGCGCGCGGCGAGAAAGCCGTCGGGACCGTCGTCGCGACTGAGCGGCGTCGCGGTGCCGCCCGCCGCCCGCACGATCGCGCTGCCGCCCGCCCAATCCCACGGCGCCAGGCCGGTCTCGTAGAACGCATCCAGGCGTCCGGCGGCGACCCATGCCAGGTCGAGCGCCGCGGAGCCGAACCGGCGCACGTCACGGACGTGCGGCAGGAACCGCCGCAGGGTCTCGGCCTGGCGGACGCGCTCGTCCGCGACGTACGAGAACCCGGTGCCGACGAGCGCCTCGGCCAGGTCGGTCGTGGGCGTCAGCCGCAGCGGCGTGTCGCCGAGCCAGGCCCCCTCGCCGCGTGCCGCGTGGAACGTCTCGTCGCGGCACGGGTCGAACACGACGGCGACCAGGTCTCCGGTCCGGTCGGTGGCCGCGATGCTGACCGACCAGTGGGGGATCCCCCACAGGTAGTTGATGGTGCCGTCCAGCGGGTCGACGACCCAGCGCACGCCGGTCGTGCCCTGAGCGGCGGAGCCCTCCTCGGCGACCAGGCCGTCGTCGGGGCGCTCGTCGTGCAGCAGCCCGATGATGAGGGCCTCCGCCTCGCGGTCGGTGTCACTGACCAGGTCGGTGCGGCTCGACTTGGACGCGAGCCCGGAGTGGGAGCCGCCGAACCGCTCCACAAGCAGCGCTCCGGCGGCGTGCGCGGCCCGGGTGGCCAGGTCCAGCAGGACGGTCGGAGCGCTCACGCGGGGTCCGGCGGCGGGACGGCGAAGAGCTCCACCAGGTTGCCCGCCGGGTCCCGGACGAACCAGCGC
>JBKKDD010000130.1:0-3666 GCA_046708705.1 Miltoncostaeaceae bacterium
GTGCGCGACCCGGCCGAGGCGGCCGACGGGGCGCGGGCGCTCTACACCGACACGTGGGTGTCCATGGGCGACGAGGAGCGCGAGGCCGAGCGGATCCGCACGTTCACGCCGTACAAGCTCGATCAGGCTCTGATGGACCGGGCGGCCCCGGATGCGATCGCCCTGCACCCGCTGCCGGCCCACCACGACCTCGAGATCAGCTACGACGTGCTGCACGGGCCCCGCTCGGCGGCCTGGCGGCAGGGACACAACCGGCTGTACACGCAGGCGGCGCTGCTGACCCATCTGATGACGACCTGACCCCGACCCCCGATGCTCCCGCTCAAGGACGACAACCCGACGCGGCGCTTCCCGGTGCTCACGGTGCTCGTGATCGCACTGAACGTGCTGATCTTCGGGTACCAGACGAGCAAGCCGAACCCGCAGTCGTTCACGTCGGTGGCGGAGATCGAGGCATCACAGACCGGCTTCATCTGCGAGTTCGCCGCGGTGCCCGACCGCGTGCTGGACGGTCAGTCTCCCGACGATCCCTGCACCGACCTCAACCGTCGCCACGCGCGCTATAGCGGGCTGGTCACCCACCAGTTCATCCATGCGAGCTGGCTGCACCTGCTCGGCAACATGCTGTTCCTGTGGGTGTTCGGCAACAACGTGGAGGACCGCCTGGGGCGGTTCAGGTTCCTGCCGTTCTTCCTGATCTGCGGGATCATCGCGGCGCTCGGGCAGGCCATGACCGACCCCACGTCGGCCGTCCCGTTGATCGGTGCCTCCGGGGCGATCAGCGGCGTGCTGGGCGCGTACTTCCTGCTGTTCCCGCGGGCGCGGGTGTTGTCGCTGGTCGGGATCATCCCGCTGCGCCTGCCCGCATGGCTCGTGTTGGGCGCCTACATCGCCTTCCAGTTCGTCTACGTCGGCGGCCAGGCCCAGGAGGGTGAGGGCGGAGTCGCGTACTGGGCGCACATCTGGGGCTTCGCCGCCGGGCTGGCGCTGATCTTCCCGTTCCTGGCCGGACGTCGACGCGAGCCGGCGATCGGCGGGTCGCGACGCTGATGTCGTGGCGCAGGCGCGAGCAGCCGGCGAAGCCCATGCCGTGGGTCATCGCCGCCGTCGCCCGCCATCAGCCCGAGGCGGACCTGCTGGTCAACCTGCTGCACGACGCGGCGATCCCCGCCTACCACCGTCGCGGCCGCGGGTTCGACGTCCCGGAATTCTTGGCGCTCGGGCCACGCGAGGTCTTGGTCCCGCACGACCGCGCCGCCGACGCACAGGAGTTGCTCAACGCGCCCGGTTGGACGCCCGCACCCGGAGAGTCACCGCCGGACGACGACCGGTAGCCCCCCTCAAAACGCTTCGAGCCACCCCAAGGGATGGCTCTCACGTGAGCAAGGTGCTGCCGCTGCTCGGCGGTGTGTGCACGCGGAAGTCTGCGCATCGCGACGCCCCGGGTCAAGACCTGTCGCAAATTTCTTCCGGATGCGTGACACTGGACGTCGTGAGCGCCACCTCCAAGTTCGCCGTCGCGTTGGCGGAGGGCCCCGATCCGGCCACGGTCGCCCTGAGCGCGGCGCGCAGCGTCAGGGAGCAGATGGCCGGAGCCCCGGTGACCCTCGCGGTGATCTTCGCCTCGCCGAGCCTGTGCACGGACCCGTGGCTGCTCCTCGACACGCTCCACACCGAGCTCGCGCCCGAGCACCTTGCCGGCTGCACCGGCGAGACGATCATCGGCGGCGCGCGGGAGATCGAGGGGGCTCCGGCGCTGTCGCTGTGGTGCGCGAGCCTGCCGGACGTCGCGGTCGAGACGTTCCGATTGTCGGTCCAGCCCGTACAGGGCGAGGACGTGATCGCGGGATGGCCGGAGTGGCTCGCGGAGAGCGGTCCCGACGACACGCCCCTGCTCGTGCTCGTGGACCCGTTCACGCTGCCCGCCGACATGATGCTGCAGCAGCACAACGCGCAGGGGCGGCCGGCCATCATCGGCGGGCTCGCGTCGGGTGGCCGCCGCCCGGGCGAGCACGTGGTGTTCCACGATCGCGACGTGCACTTCGACGGCGGCGTCGGCGTCGCGTTGCCCGGCGCGAGCATCATCCCGATGGTCTCCCAGGGCTGCGCCCCCATCGGACCCGACATGGTGATCACCGCCGGCGGCGGCCCCGTGGTCGCCGAGCTCGCGGGTATCAACGCCTTCGACAAGATCACGCGCGTTGTGGACGAGTTGACCGAGGACGAGCGGCAGTTGTTGCGACAGCCACTGCTCGCCGGCATCGTCATCAACGAAAACCAACCTGAGTACGGTCGCGGCGACTTCTTGGTACGTGGCATCCATGGCCGCGACCCGGACACCGGCGCCGTGTACATCGGCGAGCATGTGCGCATCGGTCAGACGTTTCGACTTCATGTACGCGACGCGCAGTCGGCCGACAGCGACTTGCGCTTGGCGCTCCGTGAGGCACGCGCGTTGTCGGGCGCACATACACCGGCCGCCGGGCTGGTGTTCAGTTGCAACGGGCGCGGGACGCATATGTTCGGTGCGCCCGATCACGACGCGGCCGCGATCGCCGACGAGCTGGGGATTCCCGCAGCGGGGCTGTTTTGCAACGGCGAGATCGGCCCGGTCGGAGGGACCACGTTCTTGCACGGGTTCACGGCGACGATGGCCGTGTTCCTGGACGACTGACGTCGGACGAGCGGGGGTGGTAACGGGAACCGGCAACGTCACTGCGTTGCGTGTGAAGTCTGTCAGTCGTAATTCATTTACATCGCATCGTGCAATATGACAGAGTGACGTCGACTCGCGTCCGGACACGGCTGTCGTTGCGAGGTCTCAATACCTGACAACGTCCCGAGTTGAATGGAGCACGAACCACATATGTCTGATCAACCCACCCCTCGCGGCGGCATCGGCAACCAGATCTTCGACGAGGTCGAGCAACTCGTCGCCGGGGGAATGAATAAGTCTCAGGCGTTCAATGACATCTCCCAGAGGACGGGCCGCGAGTCGGGCACCGTTGCCGCCAACTACTACCGCGTGGCGCGCCAGCGCGGCGCCGAGTTGCGGCCACGGCGCCGGCGCAGCGAGTCCGCGCCGACCCGCCGGGGACGCGCAGGCGGATCGACTGACGTCCAGGCCGCCCTCGCCAAGGCGACGGCCGCGCTCGATGAGCTCTCGCGCGCCGTCCGTGCGCAGGACCAGGAGATGGCGAGGCTACGCTCGGAATCCCAGGGTTACGCCGAGATCCGCCGGCTCGCCCGCCGCCTCAAGTAGTCGGGACGACCGGGCGCTTGGCGCCCGATTCGGCGAGCACGGTCGCGACCTCCTCGAGGCCGACCGGCTCGCCGACCAACTCGGCAAACGGCGCCGAGTGCGCGACCAGCAGCGCCAGGGCCTCACGCACCGACTCGGGCGTGTGGTGATAGCTCCCCTGCAGGCGCAGCTCGTGGTAGTGCAGGCGGTCGGTCGGGAGCGTCACGGTGCTGCCCGGCGGGCAGCCGCCGTACAGGTTGATCTCTCCCCCGGCTCGTGCGATCTGCACCGCCGCCTGCCAGGTCTCGGGGCGTCCGACGGCCTCGAACACGACGTCGGCGCCATGTGCGCCCGGCGTCGCGGCGCGCACGGCGCGCACCCCCGCGTCGTTGCGCGGCGCGTCCACGACATCGGCGGCGCCGAAG
>JBKKDD010000131.1:0-8244 GCA_046708705.1 Miltoncostaeaceae bacterium
GGAGGAGGCTGACCACTACGCGGCGCGCTGCGCCGACGCGATCGACACCCTGAGCTCCACGGTGCGGTCGTGGCCCGGCCGCCCGGTGCTGGAGCGCGACTTCGCTGGCGCCGTCCCCCGCGCCAACGTCTCGGTCAAGATCTCGGCGATGACGCCGCTCGTGCGCCCCTCCGCCCCCGAGCTGGGCGCCGAGGACGCGGCCCGGCGCCTGGTCCCGTTGCTGCGGCGCGCGCGCGACACCGGCACCCATCTGCACATCGACATGGAGTCGGTCGACACACTCGAGACCACGATGCACCTGGTGCTGGACCTCTTGGCCGACCCGACGTTTCGTGACGGGCCGTCGGCCGGGGTGGTGATGCAGGCGTACCTGCGTGAGTCGCCCGCCATCGTGGCGCGTGTCCTCGAGTGGACGCGCGCGAACCCGCGGGCGGTGCCGCTGACCGTCCGCCTGGTCAAGGGCGCGTACTGGGACCACGAGGTGGCCGAGGCACGCCAGCGCGGCTGGGAGCCGCCGGTGTTCACCGAGAAGGCCGACAGCGACCGCAACTTCGAGGCCCTGACCCGCACCCTGATCGACGCGCGGCCCGGCATCCGGCTCGCGGTGGCATCGCACAACCTGCGCTCGGTGGCGCACGCGGTCGCCTACAACCGCCTGACCGGCGGCGGCGACTCCGACATCGAGATCCAGGTGCTGCAGGGCCTGGGCGAAGACCTGAAGGACGCGCTGGTCGCCCACCGCATCCGCACGCGGGTGTACTGCCCGGTCGGCGACCTGGTCATGGGCATGGCCTACCTGGTGCGGCGCCTGCTGGAGAATACCGCCAGCACGTCGTTCCTGTCGGCGCACGGACGGGGCGTGCCGATCGAGCAGTTGCTCGCCGCCCCGTGAGCGCGTTCGTCAACGAGCCGATCCTGGAGCTTCGCCGCGCTCCGGCGCGGGCGGATCTGATGGACGCCTTGGCCCGGCTCGACGCGCGGTTGCCGCTGCGGGTGCCGGTGCTGGTCGGCGACGGCGAGGGCGCGGCCGAGGGCATCGACTCGACCGACCCCGGACGCCCGGACCGGCTGGTCGCGCGCGCCGGGATCGCGACGCCCGCCGACGTCGACGACGCCGTTGCACGCGCCACGCGGGCGCAGCCGGCGTGGGCGCGGCGACTTCCGGCCGAGCGGGCCGAGGTGCTTCGGCGCGGCGCCAACCTGCTGCGCGCCGAGCGCCACACGCTGGCGGCCCTCCAGGTGCGCGAGTGCGCCAAGCCGTGGGCCGAGGCGGACGCGGACGTGTGCGAGGCCATCGACCACATCGAGTACGCGGTGCGCCAGGCCCTCGCCCTGGCCGACGGCAAGGAGCTGCTGCAACTGCCGGGCGAGAAGAACGAGCTGCGCTACCGCCCTCGCGGGGTCGTCGCCGCCATCGGCCCGTGGAACTTCCCGCTCGCGATCCCCGCGGGCCTGATCGCGACCGGCCTCGCCACCGGCAACGCGGTGATCCTGAAGCCCGCGGAGCAGGCGCCCGCGTCCGGCCACCACTTGGTGCAGGCCCTGCGCCGGGGCGGTATCCCCGACGACGTCGTGCAGTTCCTGCCCGGCGCAGGCGAGACCGGTGCCGCGCTGGTCGCCCACCCCGGCGTGCACACGATCGCGTTCACGGGCTCGGAGCCGGTCGGCCTCGCGATCATCCGCGCCGCCGCCGAAACCTCCGACGGGCAGCGACACGTCAAGCGCGTCGTCGCCGAGATGGGCGGCAAGAACGCGATCATCGTCGACTCCGATGCGGATCTGGATCAGGTCGTTCCGGATGTGCTGCGCTCGGCGTTCGCGTTCGCAGGCCAGAAATGCTCCGCAGCGGCCCGCGTGCTCGTCCACGAGGCGATCGCCGAGACGCTGCTCGGCCGTCTGCGCGGCGCGGTGGAGTCGCTGCGGGTCGGGCAGGCCGAGGACTTCAGCATCGACGTGCCCCCGGTCATCGAGCGCGAGTCCCAAGAACGTGTGATGGGTGCCATCGCCCGGGGCGCCGCCGAGGGGCGCATCGGCGCCCAGCAGACCGACATCCCCGGCGTCGGGTGGTTCTGCCCGCCGACGATCGTGGCGGGCCTGCCGCCGGACTCGTCGGTCAGCCGCGACGAGATCTTCGGGCCGGTCCTGACCCTGGAGGCCATGCCGAGCGTCGACGCCGCGCTGGACGCGGTCGCGGCATCGCGCTACGCCCTGACCGGCGGCATCTTCACCCGCAACCCGCGCGTCATCGACCGGGTGATCGAACGCTCACCGGTCGGCAACCTCTACATCAACCGGGCGATCACCGGCGCAATCGTCGCCCGCCAGCCGTTCGGCGGCAACCGCCGCTCCGGCATCGGCGCGAAGGTCGGCGGCCCCGACTACGTCCTGCAGTTCGTCGAGGCGCAGGTCGTCACCGAGAACACCATGCGCCACGGCCTGGTGGTGGAGTAGCGCCGGGCAGACCGACCCGGCCGTGGGTAGCCTGCCGCGATGCGCATACACCGATTCGACGTGCACCCGAACCTGCCGGCCGCGCTCGAGCCGCTCGACGAGATCGCACGGGACCTGTGGTACTCCTGGTATCGCCCCGCCATCGAGCTGTTCGCGCGCCTGGACCGGGACGCCTGGCAGACCGCCGACCGCAACCCGGTCAGGACCCTTGCCACCGTCCCCCAGGCCACACTGGACGCGGCGGCCCAGGACGAGACGTTCCTGGCGGAGCTCAGTCGTGTCCACGACGCCCTGCGCGCCTACCAGGCGGGCGACGGCTGGTTCCAGGAGGCCTACCCGCACGTCGGCGACCTTCGCATCGCATACTTCTCACTCGAGTTCGGGCTCGACACAGCACTGCCCATCTACTCGGGCGGGCTGGGCGTTCTGGCCGGTGACCACCTCAAGTCCGCGTCGGACCTGGGTCTGCCGCTCGTCGGTATGGGGCTGCTCTACAGCAACGGCTACTTCCGCCAAGCGCTCAACGTGGACGGCTGGCAGCAGGAGCGCTACCCGCCGAACGACTGGTCCAAGGTGCCGGTGCACCGGCAGGTGGGCGCCGACGGCGCGCAGATCCACATCGAGCTCACCATGGCGGGCACGCCCGTGCGCGCGGCGGTCTGGCGGGCGCAGGTCGGTCGCGTCCCGCTGTACCTGCTCGATGCCGACATCGAGGACAACCCACCGGAGATCCGCGAGATCACAGCGTCGCTGTACGGCGGCGACCGCGAGCGGCGCATCCGCCAGGAGCTGCTCCTCGGCATCGGCGGCCTGCGTGCGTTGAACGCGGTCGGCGTCACCCCCACCGTGTTCCACATGAACGAGGGTCACTCGGCGTTCCTCGCGCTCGAGCGCATCCGCGCCCTGATGCACGACGACGGCCTGACCCGTGGTGCGGCGCTCGAGCAGGTCACCGGCTCCACGATCTTCACGACCCACACGCCTGTGCCCGCGGGCAACGAGGTCTTCGACGTGGCGTTGCTGCGCGACTACCTGGAGCCGGTCGCCGCGGACCTGGGCCTCGACTGGGATGCGTTCGTCGACATGGGGCAGGTGCCCGGACAGGATGAGGCGCAGTTCGGCATGACGCCGCTCGCGCTCCGCACGGCCGCATTCGCCAACGGGGTCAGCCGCCTGCACGGCGAGGTCTCACGCGAGATGTGGCAGTCGCTGTGGCCGGGGCTGCCCGTCGCCGAGGTGCCGATCGCGAGCATCACCAACGGCATTCACCCGCGCACCTGGCTCAGCATCGAGATGAGCCAGTTGCTGGATCGCTACCTCGGCCCCCGTCTGTCCGAGAGCCCATACGACCAGTCTGTTTGGGAGCGCGTCGACAACATCCCGCCGGGCGAGCTGTGGCGGGTCAAGCAGCGGCGGCGCGAGCGCCTGGTGCTGGTCACGCGGGCGCGACTGCGCGCGCAGATGGAGCGACGTGGCGCCGGGCGCGCGGCGCTGCGCGAGGCCGACGAGACGCTGCAGCCGGACATCCTGACGCTGGGCTTCGCCCGGCGCTTCGCCACCTACAAGCGGGCCACCCTGCTGTTTCGCCAGGCCGACCGCCTGGCGCGCCTGCTGACCAACCCCGACCGCCCCGTCCAGCTCGTGTTCTCAGGCAAGGCCCACCCGGCCGACCAGCCCGGCAAGGAGCTGATCCAGGCGATCGTGCGCTTCGCCCAGGACCCCCGGGTACGCCAACGTGTGGTGTTCGTCGAGGACTACGACATGGGTCTCTCGCGCCTGCTCGTGTCGGGCTGTGACGTGTGGCTCAACGTCCCGCGCCGCCCGCTCGAGGCGTCGGGCACCAGCGGCATGAAGGCGGTGGTCAACGGGGTGCTGAACGTCTCGGTGCCCGACGGCTGGTGGGACGAGGGGTACGCGCCCGAGGTGGGCTGGTCGATCGGCAACCGCGAGTCCTACGAGGATCCCGACGAGCAGGACGCGATCGAGTGTGACGCGCTGTTCAACCTGCTTGAGCAGGAGGTCATCCCCCTGTTCTACGACCGCGACGCGAGCGGCCTGCCACGGCAGTGGGTGGCGCGGATGACGGCGTCGATGGCGCGGCTCGGCGCCGAGTTCAACACGCACCGGATGGTGCAGGAGTACACCGAGTGGGGCTACCTGCCGGCGCACGAGACCGCGACGCGCCTGGCGAAGGACGACCATGGCCAGGCGCTCGCGCTGGCGGTGTGGCGCGACCGGGTGGCCGGGGCGTGGCCGGGCGTCACGTTGCGCTCGCAGGCCGAGCCCAACGGCGGCTTGGTGGTCGGCGCGACGGTCCCGGTCCGGATCTGGGCGGGCCTCGCGGGACTGAGCCCGGACGAGGTGACGATCGAGGTGGCCGCCGGCGCGCCGGACGGCACCGGCGCGCCCAGTGCGCCGACCTACATCACCGCCCGCCACGAGGGCGGCGAGGGCGGCGAGGAACGGTTCTCGGCACAGGTGCCGTGTACGACCTCGGGGCCACTCGCCCTCGCCGTGCGCATCCGGCCGCACAACCCCGCGGCGGTCAACCCGTTCTCGCCCTTGCGCCTGAGCTGGGAGTGAGCGCCCCGCCCACCCTCAAGGCGGCCACGCTGCGCGTGCAGGCGGCGCTGGCGACGGCAGGCCTGGAGGCGCAGATCGTGCGCGTGGACCCGTCGGCGCGCACCGCCGAGGGCGCGGCGACGGCCGTGGGCGCCACCGTCGGGCAGATCGTCAAGTCGCTGGTGTTCCTGTCCGACGGCGCGGCGGTGCTCGCGCTCGTGTCGGGATCGAACCGGTTGGACACCGACCGCCTCGCCGCCGAGACCGGCGGCACGATCACGCGGGCAGACGCGGACGCCGTGCGCCAGGCGACGGGGTTCGCCATCGGCGGGATTCCGCCGCTGGGACACGCCACACCCCTCGCGGTCTACTGCGATCTGGACCTGCTGCAGCACGAGGTCGTGTGGGCGGCTGCGGGCACCCCGGACACGGTGTTCGCGGTGGCGCCGCAGCGGTTGGTGGACGCGACCGGCGCCCGGGTCTGTGACCTCGTTACTCGGACCAGTCCGCCACGAGCGCCCGCGGGCGCTGGCGGTTGACCAACTCCGCCGGCAGCACGAAGCGCCGCTCGCCGTCGTCCCCGCCGATCGCGTAGCCGTCCGCCACCGCGACGGGCAGGTCGACTACGAAGATCGTCGCGTCGTCGGGATCCGAGGTGGCCGTGATCGACTCCGTGAAGATCACGCCGGAGCGGTCGCCCACCGCACCACGGGCGTTCTGGAAGCCGGAGCGCTGCACGACCAGGGCCTCGTCGTAATCGACCGCGCGGTAGAGCGTGATGGTCTCGGCCGCCGCGTTGGCGGTCGGTCGGGGATCGTTGTGGGTCAACGCCGCCTCGTGCTCCAAGTCGACCACGACGTGAGTGACCGGGACCCGGTAGCGCTCACGTGCTCGGTCGACGACCTGCCGCTCCAGCCAATTCGACCGACCGGGAGGGTGCGTCGAGATCACGATCTCGTCAGGGCCGAACACGCGGTAGGCGTCGTCCAGGGCCTGCAGAGGATCGGAGTCGCCCAACCGGCCGGTCGCGTCCAGGCCGATGGCACGAAGCGCGGCGACGGACGTCTCCAGACGTTCGGTCGCGGTCGCCCGGGCGCCCGCGGTGTCCGAGTCGAACCAATGACCCACCCGCGAGGCCTTGAGTACCGGCGCGACGACCAGCACCTCGGCGGGGCCGTGACCGGCCCGGTATCTGACCTCGTCGCAGACGGCGGCGCCCGCGCAGGTCTCGTTGGCAAGGACGAGGATTCGACGTGGCGTGCTCATAGCGGGACATTAGCACCGGGTCGTGACTGACGAGTGTCATACGGACCACTCGCTGAAAACCGCGCCTCTCGCCGATATCATCGGTCGACGTGAGATCGAGCCGCCCATGACCGCCCGCGACCGATTGCGCGAATGGATGGCGACCCTGGACGACCTGCACGGCGTGGGCCGTTTACTGGACTGGGACCGCGAGACGCTGATGCCACCCAAGGGCGCGACGGCGCGGGGTCGGCAGGTGGCGACGCTCCGTGCGCTGCGCCACCGCGAGACGCTCCGCGACGGCATCGACGACGACATGGCCGCGATCGAGGATGCAGGTGGCGCCACTTCGGCCGAGCTGGCGATGATCGCCCTCGCCCGGCACGAGCGGGCGCGAGCCGAGCGTATTCCCGAGGCGCTGGTGCGCGCCCACGGCGAGGCGACGTCGGCCGGACTGACGGCGTGGCTCGCCGCCCGGGAGGCGGGCGACTTCGCGACGTTCGCGACCGCGCTGTCCCCGGTCGTCGCGCTGACGCGCGAGATGGGCGAAGCGCTCGCGATCGGCAACGAGCCGTACGACGGCCTGCTGGACGATTTCGAGCGCGGCGCGTCGGCGGCGCAGCTCGAGGCGCTGTTCGCCGAGCTGGGACCGGCACTGAGCGCGATCGTCGCGCGCGCCGACGGACCCGCGCCGCCGGCAGCGTTCACCGGGCGAGATTGGCCTGCAGCCGTGCAGCTCGCTTTGGCCGAGGATGTGGCGCGCATGGTCGGGTTCGACATGGAGGGTGGCCTGATCGCGCTCTCGGCGCACCCGTTCACCGATTCCCCGCACCGCGGCGACGTGCGGTTCACCACCCGGCTGACCGGGGACGATCCCACGGCGAACATCCTGGTGACGCTGCACGAGGCCGGGCACGCGCTGTACGCGCAGGGTCTGCCGGCCGAGCACGAGCGGACGCTGCTCTACGCGTCGCCGTCGCTGGGGGCCGAGGAATCCCAATCACGCTTCCTCGAGAATCATGTCGGCAGGCGTCTGGCGTTCTGGGAGCACCTGCACCCGACCCTCGTCGCGCGGTTCGGCGCCGGCATGGGCGGCGTGACCGCACGGGATCTGATGCGGTCGGTGACGCGGGTGCAGCGCGGCTGGTGTCGTGTGGACGCCGACGAGGTCACGTACGACCTGCACATCGTCCTGCGTTTCGAGCTGGAGCTTGCGCTCATCCGCGGGACGCTGGCGGTCGCCGACCTGCCCGAGGCCTGGCGCGAGGCGAGCGAACGGCTTCTGGGTGTCACGCCGGTCGACGACATGCACGGCTGCATGCAGGACATCCACTGGGCGTGGGGCTTGTTCGGGTACTTCCCGACGTACACGCTCGGCAACATCTATGCAGCGCAACTCGCCGAGGCGCTCGAAACGGCGGAGGGTCCGCTGGACGACCTGCTGCGCGCCGGGCGCTTCGACACGATCCTGGGGTTCATGCGGGCACGTGTCCATGGGGCCGGCAGCCTGATGCCCACGCAGGAGCTGATGACCGCGGCGACGGGCCGTCCGTTCAGCGCCGAGCCGTTCCTGCGCCGGATCGAGCGCTTGGCAGCGGACGCCGCCGGGGACTGATGTTCCGCGAGGCGCACGCTCACCTGGAGCGGGCGAAGGCGCGGCTGGATGGGCATGCGCGCTGCCCGACCCCCGTGCGCATCGATTGTGTGCGGATCATCGTATGGCCCGCGCTCTTTCGCCTTCCGTATCTGCGCCGATTCGACGGGTACGCGACGTGGTGGGTGATCCTGATGCGCCGGCCGTGCCGGGACCCCGACCACCTGCTCGTCCACGAGCTTTGCCACGTCCGGCAGATGCAGCACCACCCGATCCGGATGCCCCTCTCCTCCCTCCGCCACGGCTCCCGGCGCAACCCGCACGACGCCGACGCCCGCGAGGCGGCCGCCTGGCATTGAGCGTCACTCCTCGGGCAGTTGCCATTCCCCGCC
>JBKKDD010000132.1:0-8709 GCA_046708705.1 Miltoncostaeaceae bacterium
GGTGTGGACGTCATAGGCGAAGTCGATCGGTGTCGCCCCGGCGGGCAGCGCGCGCACCTCGCCCTTGGGCGTGAACACGTAGACCTCGTCCTGGTAGAGGTCAGAGCGCAGCGTGTCCATGAACTCGCCCGGATCGCGCGTGTCCTTTTGCCACTCCATCATCCGCCCGAGCCACGCCAGCCGGCCCGCGTCGTCGCCGCGGTCGGTGTCCTTCTTGTAGAGCCAGTGGGCGGCGACGCCGAACTCCGCCGTCCTGTGCATCTCGCGGGTGCGGATCTGGATCTCGAGGGGATGCCCGGCAGTCCCGATCACCGTGGTGTGCAGCGACTGGTACATGTTGAGCTTGGGCATCGCGATGTAGTCCTTGAACCGACCGGGCATCGGCTTCCACATCGAGTGGATGATTCCGACCGCCCCGTAGCAGTCCTTGACCGAGTCCACGATCACCCGCAGCGCGGTGAGGTCGTAGATCTCGTTGAACTCCTTGCCGCGCCGGGTCATCTTCTCGTAGATCGAGTAGACGTGCTTCGCCCGACCGGTGATCTCCACATCGGTGATGCCAACGGCGTCGAGCTCGCTCGTCAGGAACGCCCCCGCCTCGGCGATGAACGCCTCGCGGTCGGCGCGCCGCTGGTTGACCAGCTGCTGAATCTCGGCGTAGCGGCGTGGATGGAGCGCGGCGAACGACAGGTCCTCCAGCTCGGACTTGAGCGCGTGGATGCCGAGGCGGTGCGCGAGCGGGGCATAGATCTCGAGCGTCTCGCGGGCCTTCTGGATGCGCTTGGTCTTGCTCATGTAGCTCAGCGTGCGCATGTTGTGCAGGCGATCGGCGAGCTTGACGATCAGCACCCGGATATCGCTGGACATCGACACGATCAGCTTGCGGTAGTTCTCGGCCTGATGCTCGGCCTGGCTCTCGAAATGGATCTTGGTGAGCTTGGTAACGCCGTCCACGAGCGCCGACACCTCGGGTCCGAAGCGCTCCTCGACCTCCGCGACCGACGCGCCCGTGTCCTCGACTGTGTCGTGCAGGAGCGCCGCCTGAATTGCCAGACCGTCCATGCCGAGCTCCGCGCAGATGCGGGCGCAGCCGACCGGGTGGGTGATGAAGTCCTCGCCGGAGCGGCGAAGCTGGCCACGGTGACGCTCCTCGGCGAACAGGTAGGCGCGCCGGATCGCGTCGGCGTCGACCGCCGGATGGTGGACACCGACCTCGGCGATCAGGTCGTCCAGCAGCGCCGTCTCGACGACGGGGCCCGCTGGAGTGTCAGCCAGTTGCTCGGACATCACCACACGATACCGCGGACGCGCCGAACGTCAGCGTCGCGCAGCGATCCAGGAACGCCCGGATTTCCAGCAGCCGGTCGTGACACAGCCGCGCTCGGGCGCTGTCCTCCAACCGCGCGCCCGGGGCGGTGAGGCTGCGGACGCCGTCGGCGTCGAGCGCCAGCACTCCGATCTCGGTGAGCGCCCGCACCGCGTGGACGACCGTGGTCACGGGGCGCATCGGGTCACCCGCGCCGAGCAGCTCCCGCTCCAGATCGGCTCCCCACGGGCGCGGACGGCCGTCCGCCAGCGCGCGCCACAGCGCCGCGGCGACCGGACGAAGCCCCCAGCGCGCCTCGGCGATCGCACGAGCGAACGCGACCTCCTCGTCGCCCCACAGCAGGTGCAGCCACCTGCCCGCCGCGTGCGCCTCGACCCATGCCGCCGACGCCTGGTCAGGGGGCGGATCGACCAGCGCGACGTGGACGTCGGGCGGGAGCTCCACCCGCTCCAGGGCGTCGTAGTCGACGAGGAGCAGGGCCGGCCGCTCGGTGGTCGTCTCAATCCGCCGGCGCATGGCCGCGACGTCGCAGCGCCCGCCGCCCAGCACCGCCACCTCGACGCCCAGGCGCTGCGGCGCCATCACGTCGGAGAGCATGGCGCGGCGATGCGCCGTGTCGGCCACGACCGCAACCACGCCCCGGTCGGCGCCGGCGAGCGCCGCGAGCGTGGCCACGACGGTTCCCTCGCCCCGACGGTCGCGCACACCGAGCGGCGGTTCCGCCGGCGTCGGCGCCGATGCCGGCTCGGGACGGTCGAGCAGCTCGCGAAGGGCCGTGGTCCCGATGCGCTCGGGGCAGTCGACGTCACACGCCTGGACGCACTGCGCCGTCACCGGGGGGGTGTCCTTCAGCCGATCCAGCCCGTCCAGGGTCACCTTGGGACCGACCAGCTCGAGCCAGCGGTCGACACCGAGCTCGACGATAGCGTCGTGGCGCTCGCCCACGGCGACGTGTGGCAGGCGGTGTCCCATGCTCCAGCCCACCGCGCGGGCGTGGGCGGCCCCGGCCCGCAGGCGAAGCTGCAGGTGCCGCCCCGCCTCGCCCATGGCGGACGCCGCCTCGACGACGCAGCCCGGAACGGCCAGGCGGACCTCGGGGTTGCCGGTGCCGAACGGCTGCAGCGACTCCATGGACTCGGCGGTGGGCAAGGTCAGGTCCCGGATGCCGACGACGGCGTCGACCGTGCGGACCCGGGCGCGGGTGATGGCCGCGCTCACCGTCGCGGCCGCGGCGACGAGCCCGGTGCGAAACGCGTCGACCTGGACGGTCGGCATCTGCAGCCCGATCGCGCCCGCATGCCCGCCCCAGCGCTCCAGCGGGCCGCTCGCGGATGCCACGAGCGCATGCAGATCGACGCCGGGCAGGCTGCGCCCCGAGCCCTTGGCCGCATCGCCGTCGATCGTGACGACGATCGCGGGCCGGTTGAAGCGATCGACCAGGCGCGAGGCGACGATCCCCACCACCCCCTCGTGCCAGCCCTCCCCCGCCACGACGAGCGCATGGCCCTCCAGGACCGCGGGCGGCGAGGCATCGATCATCGCGATCGCCTCCCGCGTCACCTGCTGCTCCACCTCGCGCCGGCTCATGTTGAGGTTCCACAGCTCGGTCGCCAGCACGTGGGTCTGCGGCCCGTCGGGCGCGAGCAGCAACTCCAACGCGCGCTCCGGGTGGGCCATCCGGCCCGAGGCGTTGATCGCGGGGCCCAGGCTCCAGCCGAGCGCGCGCGCGTCGACCCCACGCGGCGAGATACCGGCAGCCGCGCAAAGGGCGGCGATGCCGGGTCGGGGCGCGGCGCGCAGCGCGGCTAAGCCCTTTGCGACCAGCCGCCGGTTCTCGCCGACCAGCGCGACCGCGTCGGCCACGGTGGCGAGCGCGACCAGATCGAGGCCCTCCGCGGGATCGGGCGCGAGCTGCCCGTCGCCGTCCAGCCGGCTCGCCAGCGCCTGCGTGAGCTTGAACGTCACCCCGGCGGCGGCCGGCAAGGGGTCCGTCGCGCGGCCCAGGGCCGGGTTGGCCATGATGGCCGGCGGACGGCGGCCCCCAGCCAGGTGGTGGTCGCACACGATGCTCTCGATGCCGAGCTCGACCGCACGCTCCAGCGCGTCCACTGCGCTCGTGCCGCAGTCGACGGTGACGAGCAGGTCACAGCCCTCGTCGGCCAGGCGCTCGATGGTCGCGATGTTGACGCCGTAGCCGTCGGTGAACCGGCTCGGCAGGAACGCCCGGACCCGGGCGCCGCGGGTCTCGAGCGCCCGCACCAGGATCGCCGTGCTGCAGATGCCGTCGCAGTCGTAGTCGCCGTGGACGACGATGCGCTCGCCCCCGCGCACGGCGGCCGCCAGGCGATCGGCGGCCTCGGCGATGCCGGTGATCGCCTCGGGCGGATCGAGCGGCCCGTCCGAGGACAAGAACGCCCGTGCCTCGACCGGGTCGGCGAGCCCGCGGCGGACGAGCACCCACGCCAGGGGCTCAGGGCACCCGAGCGCGTCCTGCAGGGTCACGACGTCCCGGTAGCGGACGCGGTCGGCTCGCCACGGCATCGCGGTCTACCAGCGGCCGGATCGGAGGATGCCGACCAGGACCAGGCCGGCCAGCGACGCCCCGGCCAGGAGCCCCGGGATCGCGACGATCGCGATGCCAAGCAGGTGCGGCCCGCTGCCCACGAACCCGCCGATGATCGCCGATCCCAGGAACAGGGCGGCGGCCAGCACGCCCATGACCACGCGGTTGGTGGCCCCGAGCGCCCGCTCCGTGGACTCGGTGAAGCCCTCCTGCTGGATCGCGATCTTGACCTCGCCGTCGCGAAGCTCGTCAAGGATGTCGTGGAGCTGGAACGGGAACGCGAGCGCGGTCTCCGTGAACCGTCCCAGATCGCCGTGCAACCGGTCGCCCACCACGTCCGGTCGGAAGCGCTGCACCATCAGCCGGCGCGCATATGGTCGCGCGGTCTGGAACACGTTGAAGTCGGGTGAGATCTGCAGCCCCACGCCCGCCAGCGTCGCGAGCGCCTTGTCCAGCAACACCCACCGGGTGGGCAGCTTGATCTGCAGGCGGTAGATGGCGTGGAAGATGTCGCGTACCAGCTCCCGCCCGTCGATCTCGCCCATCGACGCGCCCCAGTAGCGCTGCAGGATGATGCCGAGCTGGTCCCGGAACTCCTCCTCCTGATCCTTGGGATAGCGCAGCCCCAGGTCGCGCAGCCGCCGCGGCAACCGGTCCAGGTTCTGGTCGACGGCGTCGATGAACACGTGCACCGCCGTCTGGCGGTCGCGCGGCGAGAGCTGGCCGACCATCCCGAAGTCGATCAGCCCAACATGGTCGGGCGCGTAGACGACGATGTTGGCCGGGTGCGGGTCGGCGTGGAAGAAGCCGTGCACGAACACCATCTTCATCCACGTCTCGGAGATCCGGGCGGCCAGGGTGCGGCGATCCTCGGCCGACCAGACGTCCAGATCGACGTGGGCCAGGGTGGGACCGTCGAGCCACTCGAGCACGAGCACGCGGCTGGTCGTGGAGCGCCAAAACACGGTTGGTATCGTGACCGTCGCATCCCCGGCGAACGCGCGGCGGGTGGCCTCGACGTTGCGCGCCTCGATGCGGTAGTCCAACTCCTGGCGCATGGTACGGCCGAACTCGTCGACCAGGGAGACCATGTCGATGAACTCCAGGCGCCTGACACGCTCCTTGACGACCTTCGCGAGCTGCTCGAGCAGGGCCACGTCGGCTCTGAGCGTGGCCTCGGCATCCGGACGCTGCACCTTGACCGCAACCTCACGGCCGCCGGGCAGGCGGGCCCGGTGGACCTGGCCGATCGACGCGGCCGCGACGGGCGTGTCGTCGAAGGACTCGAAGATCTGGTCGATGTCGAGCTCCAGCTCACGCTCGATCACCGCGCGCGCCACCTCGGCCGGAAACGGCGTGGCCGCATCCTGCAGGGTGCGCAGCTCCCTGAGGACGTCGGGCGGGACGACGTCCGGCCGCGTCGACAGGAGCTGGCCGAACTTGACGAACGTCGGTCCGAGCTCGTCGAGCATCCGGCGCAGCCGCTCCCCGCGTGAGCCGCGGTGATCGGCCTGGTCGCTGGAGCCGCGCTTGTCGAGCAGGAACCCGAACCCGTGCCGGGCGGCGACCTCTCCGATCGCACGGATCCGGGCAAGGTTCTGCCGTCGCTCAGCCTGGGTCACCGGACGAGGGTAGCAAGGCGGCCGGATGGGCCGGGCCCCGTGAACGTGGCGGCGGCGGACGATTGGAGCCCTGGAACGGGTTGGGGCCGCCCCGCCGCGTCATGCGGTGGAACGGCCCCGGTGTGGGTGCGGGTTGGGTTGGGTTGGGGTGCTTTACGTGATGATGAAGGTGCCGCTCACGGCGAAGGGGCCCATCTCGGCGGCGGCCAGGCGCAGACTGAACCCGTCCGTCGTCGGCGCGAAGCCGGGGTCGGTGAGCACGGACAGGTCGTCGGCGTGACAGTTGAGCAACCCATCGACGTGCAGCACGAGGGTGCCGGGGGCGACCTCACCGACAACCGGGCCGATGACCCAGTGCGTGGGCGGCGGGACCACCCCGTCACGGAACGTCACGCCGCTGACCACCTGGTGACCGTCCTGCAGCGCGTACCCGCCGAGCGCGAAGCGCCCGCGACGCGGGTCGGACTCGACACCGGAGGGAACGTCCCACCAGGCGAGCGACGGTGCTGTGGCGGCCGGATCGGCGACCGTGCCGACTGGGTGTGCGTCGCGGTTGTCCGGGGTTCGGTTTATTGTCGGCATTCCGGGGCGAAGACGTGCCCAACTGTCGACCGGACTGGCTGCCCCGCGGTCCTGCACGACTCCGCCGGGGGCCATCGACGCCCACCGGGCCGCAGGATTGATGACGACAGAGCGCGCTGTCGCGACGGGGCCGGCAACCGCCACCTCCTCGCGAAACGGCACCGTGGAGTACAGGGTGTCGTCCTCGGTGACCGCGGGCATCTGCGGAAGCACGACCATGTGCCGCCGCTCAGCCTCGGGCGCGACCTCGACGACGGGCTCCTCCTCGACCTCCATGATGGGCGCGGGTTCCACCTGGAACGCGGGCTCGGGCGCGACCTCGGCGACCGGCTCCGACGCCACCTCGAGGATGGGCTCCGCGTCGACCTCGAACGTGGGCTCCGGTGCGATCTCGACGACCTGCTCCGGCGCCACCTCGAACGTGGGCTCCGGCGCCACCGCGACGAGAGGCTCGACCTCCATGACCGGCTCGGGCGCGATCTCGACGACCTGCTCCGGCGCCACCTCGAACGTGGGCTCCGGCGCGACCTCGGCGACGGGCTCGACTTCGATCTCGACCTGGACGACGGGCTCAGACTCCACTTCGAAGGTGGGCTCGGCCTCGACGACCGGCTCGGGCTCGACCTCGGCAACCGGCTCTGGTGTGATCTCGACGACCGGCTCCGGCTCCACCTCGAACGTGGGCTCCGGCGTGACCTCGAACATCACGGCAGCGGGCTCGTCCTCGTCCTCGTCGACCGGATCCCAGACGATCTGCGGGATGTCGTCGGCCGGTGTGACCTCGGCCACCGTGTCGTCCGTGTCCACCGCGGACATGCTCCAATCGCTGACGTCGAACTCCTCGACGACTGCGGTCGCGACCGCGGGGACCTCCTCCAACTGCTCGGCCACGGCCCATTCGCTGGTCTCGCCCGTGCTGCTGATCGGGGTCTCGTCGTGCGCGGGCTCCCAGGCGCCGGCGGCCGACTCCGTCGAGTCGGAAGGCTCGGCGACATCGGATGTCGCCCACCCGTCGATCGCGTCACCGGCGGTCCAATCGAAGGTCTCGTCCTTCGCCTCGGCCTGCCAGGTGGCGTCGGCCTCCGCCGGGGGGGCACCGTCGTCGTCTGACGCCGTCTCCCATCCCGCAGTCGGGTCGAAGTCGCTGTCCACATCTGATGCCCAGCCGTGGGTGCTCGTCGCCTCAGACTCGGTGGCCAGCGCAACCAGTGCGTCCTCCTGGGGCTCGTCCTGCCACGAGGCGACATCGGCGGACTCCTTGACCGAGGCGTCGGCCGCCCACACCTCTCCGGGGGTCGGCCAGCCGGGCTCGTTGATCATGCCGTCGGAGCCCACCGCGACTGGCCCGGCGGCGGCGATCTCGGGAAAGTCGCTCGCGTCCTGCAGCGGGATCAGCTCGCTCGGCGACGGCAGGCGCGGGACCATCCGTCCGGCCTTCGGCTCGGCAACCGGCTCCTGGACGGCCATCGTGTCCTTCCGCTTCCCCTTGCCCTTGCGCGACCGCTCGAACGACGTGCGCTTCTCCTTTGGCGCCGAGCGGCGCTTCTTTGCACCGGTCGCCGACGAGTCGGAGGACACGCGGGCCGCAGGTGCGGCCTTGGCCTTGCGCTGCTTCAGCAGCAACAAGATCAGAAGAAGGACGAGCACCCCAGCGCCACCTGCACGCTGGATCAGTGTCAGTTCGGAGAGAAATCCCATCGCGTCTCAATGCTCCCGTGAGATGACCGCCGCTTCGGAGGCAGGGCGGTGTCCCTGTGCGTATCGGCGTGAGGTGCGCCGGGCTAAAGCCCACGGGCCGAAGTTTTCGATGGTCCCCGTCATGGCTCGCGAACCGCGATGATTTCCTCCATCGGGCCGGCCCTGCGAAACACCCAAGCTCAGGCCGAATGGCCGTCTCGTCTCCCGGCCGTGGACCGGATCAGTCACTGCGTCGTGAACAACGCACGTGGCACGGCATCAGCCGACCCGATCGCTCCAGTCCGCCGGCAGGACCCGGTAGCTGCCCGCGGCCGAGAACGAGCCGGTCTCCGCCGCCTCGAGCAGCAACGTAAACCCGTCGCGATCGGGGGCGAACCCGGGGTCTGAGAGGATGACCAACCCGCCGAGCGGGACGTTCTCACTGGCGTCGATCTCGAGGAAGATCTGGTCGGTTTGCACGTCCTGCGGCAGCCTGCGACGGAACGTGACGGCGGACACGGTCGTGTGGCCGGCCGCGGCAGCCCATCCACCGAGCGCGAACCTGCCCTCGTCAAGGGGCGTCTCCCAGGGATCGTCGGTGGCCACGTCTGCGGGATCGCCCGCCCCGGCGTCTGCGGGCGCCCACCACGCGGCGGACGGCGCGACCGTCCCCTCGTCCTCGGTGACCGTCGCGTCCTCTGCGAACGCTTGCTCTTCTGCGAGGTCGGGCTCCTGGGCCACCGGCTCCTCGCCGAGCGCGTCCGGCGCCGCGAAGACGGATGACTCCTGGACAGGGATCTCCGGGGACTCGACCGGTTCCGGCTCCACGATCACGGGCGCCGCGGCGACCGGCGGCGCCGGGGGGTCGAAGGGCGGCTCCTCCAGGACCAGCTCCTCGACGTCCGGATCGACCGCCTCCGGGACGATCTGCTCCTGAC
>JBKKDD010000133.1:0-5309 GCA_046708705.1 Miltoncostaeaceae bacterium
TCAGCGGACTGCGGATCCTTGGCCCCCGGGGGCGTATGCACACCGCCCGCCAGGGGGGTCGAGCCGGGATTGCTGGGTACGGGGTTGCCTATGGGCGTGCCGGCGCCGCCGCCGCCCACGACCCCGCCACCGACGGTGCCACCCGTATTGGCGCCCGTGCCGCCGGTTGCCCCGGTCCCTCCACCGGCGGCGAACCCGCCGACGGTGTTGCCCCCGCCGGTGGCTCCGGCCTGACCCTGGCCGGCCTGGCCCTGGCCACCGACCTGGCCCTGGCCACCGGCCTGCTGCACATCCTCGTGCGCGAGCGCATGCTCGACCGCGACTACATCCGAGAGCGCACCATGGGCTTCGGCGCGGTGCTGCAGGCGGTCGCCACGTACTGGCCGGATCGCGTGGAGCGGATCACCGGCATCCCCGCCGGCGACATCAGGCGCGCCGCCCTGATGCTGGGCGGGGCCCGCACCGCGATGATCCTGACCGCGCGCGGCTCGGAGCAGCACAGCAACGGGACCGAGACCGTGCTCGGGTTCATCAACCTCGTGCTCGCGCTCGGCCACGCCGGACGGCCGGGGAGCGGCTACGGCTGCCTGACCGGGCAGGGCAACGGCCAGGGCGGCCGTGAGCACGGGCAGAAGGCCGACCAGTTGCCGGGCTACCGGCGCATCGACGACCCCGACGCGCGGGCGCACGTGGCCGGCGTGTGGGGGGTCGATCCGGACGAGCTGCCCGGCCCGGGCATCTCGGCCTACGAGCTGCTGGACGGGCTCGGCACGCCGGGCGGCGTCCGCGCCCTGTTGGTCATGGGATCCAACCCCGTCGTCTCGGCCCCGAACGCCGGGCACATCCAGGAGCGCCTCGACGCGCTCGACTTCCTGGCCGTCGCCGACCCGTTCCTGTCGGAGACCGCCGAGCGCGCCGACGTGGTGTTCCCCTCGACCCAGTGGGCCGAGGAGGACGGCACCATGACCAACCTGGAGGGCCGCGTGCTGCTGCGTCGGCAGGCTGCCGACCCACCGCCCGGCGTGCGCAGCGACCTCGAGATCATCACCGCGCTCGCGGCCGAGCTCGGTCGCGGCCACCTGTTCGCGAGCGCCGAGCCGCGCGTGGTCTTCGAGGAGCTCGGCCGGGCGAGCGCGGGTGGTCCGGCCGACTACTCGGGCATCACGTACGAGCGCATCGCCGCGAGCGACGGGATCTTCTGGCCCTGCCCCGGAGTGGACCATCCCGGCACCACGCGGATGTTCCTGGAGCGGTTCGCCACGCCGGACGGGCGGGCCCGCTTCCACGCGGTCAACCATCGGGCGTCGGCGGAGGAGCCCGATCACGAGTTCCCCATGCACCTGACGACCGGCCGCGTGATGGCGCACTACCAATCCGGTACGCAGACCCGCCGCGTGGGCGAGCTTGACGACGAGGCGCCCGAGGCCGTGGTGGAGCTGCACCCGCAGATCGCCCGTCTGTTCGGCATCGACGACGGCGTGCTCGTCACCCTCGAAAGCCGGCGGGGCACGGCGACCGCCCGCGCGCGCCTCTCGACCGCCATCCGCCACGACACGGTGTTCATGCCGTTCCACTGGGCGGGGGCCGGGCGGGCGAACCTGCTGACCAACCCCGCCCTGGACCCCCATTCCCGCATGCCCGAGTTCAAGACCTGCGCGGTCCGCATCGGGCCCTGCGCCGTCCCGACCCCGACACCCCAAGGAGACCCGCGATGACCACAGCAGTGAGAGGGCGCGCGCGCGAGGCCGCAGACCGAGGGCAGGCCGGCACCCGCCGCAGGCTCGTCGTCATCGGCAACGGCATGGCCGGGGCGCGGACCGTCGAGGAGATCCTGGCGCGCGGCGGCGGCGAGCTGTTCGACATCACCGTTTTCGGCGACGAGCCGTACGGCAACTACAACCGCATCCTGCTCTCCGGGGTGCTCTCCGGCGAGTCGGACGCGAGCGACATCTTCATCAACCCGCTCGACTGGTACGCCGACAACGACATCGCGCTCCGCGCCGGCGCCCGCGTGACCCGGGTCGACCGAGCCCTGCGCATGGTCGTCGCCGACGACGGAACCTGCACCCCCTACGACAAGCTCATCATCGCCACCGGCAGCCGCCCCTTCGTCCCCCCGATCGAGGGCGTGATGAACGGGAGCGGACCACGCCACGGCATCTTCGTGTTCCGCACGATCGACGACTGCAACGCCATCACGACCTACGCGACCGGCTGCACGCGTGCCGCGGTCATCGGGGGCGGGCTCTTGGGGTTGGAGGCGGCGCGGGGACTCCTGACCCACGGGGTCCAGGTGGACGTCGTCGAGGCCGGCCCCCACCTGATGGGCCAGCAGCTCGATGCCCAGGGCGGACGGATCCTGGCGCGGACCCTGCGCGGGATGGGCATCGGCGTGCATTGCGGTGTTGCCACCACGGCGATCACCGGCGACGACCGCATCACCGGCCTCGCGTTTGCCGACGGCGGTCACCTGCCGTGCGACATGGTGGTGGTGGCCGCGGGCATCCGCGCCAACGCCGAGCTCGCGGCGGAATGCGGCCTGACGGTCGGACGCGCGGTGGTCGTCGACGACCAGTTGCGCACCGAGGACCCGGACGTCTACGCGGTCGGCGAGTGCGCCCAGCACCGCGACCAGGTCTACGGCCTCGTCGCCCCCCTCTGGGAGCAGGCGCAGGTGCTGGCCGACCACATCACCGGCGCGGACACCTCCGCCGCCTACGCGGGCTCCAAGCTCGCCACCAAGCTCAAGGTCATGGGCGTCGAGCTGGCGGTCATGGGACTCAAGGAGCCCGAGCATGACGACGACGAGGTGCTGCAGTTCAGCGAGCCGTCGCGCGGGGTCTACAAGACCGTGATCCTGCGCGACGGCCACCTGGTGGGCGCCACGCTCTTGGGCGACGTCAGCAAGGTCTCGTACCTGACCCAGGCGTTCGACAAGGGCACGCCGCTGCCCGAGGACCGGCTGGCGCTCCTGTTCGATCTGGGCGAGCCGACCGCCGCGCTCGGCGTGGCGGACCTGCCGGACGACACCCAGATCTGCAACTGCAACGGCGTCAACAAGGGCGCTATCGCCGCCTGCGCGGCGGGCGGCGCGACGAGCGTCGGAGCGGTCATGAAGGCCACCCGCGCCGGCACCGGCTGCGGCTCGTGCAAGGACCAGGTCGCCGAGATCGTGGCGTGGGCGGCCGACGGCGAGCTGGTCGAGGACCCGTCCGCCCACTACTACGTGCCCGGCGTGCCGCTGCCCAAGCCCGAGCTGGTCGCCGAGATCCGCCGCCTCGACCTGCGCTCGGTGTCGCAGGTCTTCGACGCGCTCGCCGACGGCCGTGACGATCCGGCCAGCAAGATGGGCCTGACGTCGCTCCTTCGCACGATCTGGGGCCCGGACGAGCTGGGCGACGAGCGTGACGCCCGCTACATCAACGACCGCGTCCACGCCAACATCCAGCGCGACGGGACGTTCTCGGTGGTGCCGGGGATCTCCGGTGGGGTCACCTCCGCCGACCAGCTTCGCCGCATCGCCGACGTCGCCGACAAGTACGCGGTCCCGATGATCAAGATTACGGGCGGCCAACGCATCGACCTCTTGGGCATCGCCAAGGACGACCTGCCGGGCGTCTGGCAGGACCTCGGCATGCGCTCGGGCCACGCCTACGGCAAGGCGTTCCGCACGGTCAAGTCGTGTGTCGGCACCGACTTCTGCCGGTTCGGGGTCGGCGACGCGATCGGGCTGGGCGTCGCCATGGAGGAGCGGTTCAAGGGACTCGAGGCGCCCGCCAAGCTCAAGCTCGCAGTTGCCGGCTGTCCGCGCAACTGCTCGGAGGCCATGGTCAAGGACGTCGGCGCCGTCGCGGTGGAGGGCGGCCGTTGGGAGATCTACGTCGGCGGCGCGGCCGGCGCAAACGTCCGCAAGGGGGACGTGCTGTGCACAGTCGACTCGCACGAGGAGGTGCTGCGGATCACGGGGCGCTTCATGCAGTACTACCGCGAGCACGCACGCTGGCTCGAGCGCACGTACGACTTCGTCCCGCGCATCGGGCTGGACGAGCTGCGCGCGATCGTGGTCGACGATCGCGACGGCATCGCCACACGCCTGGACACCGAGATGCAGCGCTCGATCGACGCCTACGTGGAGCCGTGGCTCACCGAGGCGGCCGGCCCCGCGACCGCCAACCAGTTCGCCGCGCCGATCGGGGTGCCCTCGTGATCGCGACCGAGCGCCTCGCGGAGCACCGGCTGGGCCCCGTCGACCAGATCCCGATCGGCGAGGGGCGCGCGTTCTGCGTGGCCGGTCAGGACATCGCGGTGTTTCGCCTACGGGGCGGTGGCGTCACCGCGACCCAGGCCGCGTGCCCCCACCGCGGCGGCCCGCTGGCCGACGGCATCGTCGGGCTCGACTCCGTGGTCTGCCCGCTCCACGCCTGGCGCTTCGCGCTCGGCACCGGCCAGGCCGAGACCGGCGACTGCGACATCACAGTCCACCCGTGCCGGCTCGACCCGAACGGCGAGATCCTGGTGACCCTCACGGGAGCAGTGACCACGGAGTGAGGCTCAGCCGCTCGGACGTACTGCACCGCTCGCCCCCGAACGTTTCAGCTCGCGGGTGACCCGCCGTCGCCGAACAGGCGGTCGGCGTCGATGCGAAGGTCCGGCGCCAGGGTCACCCTGGGGTTTCGCGTGACCGGACCCTCAAGCGCGACGCGCACCAGCTTGCGCTCCTCCAGCTCGCCCAGCGCCGCCATGATCGCGAGCACGCCGGCGCGCTCGCCCTCCAGGCCGAGCTCCGCCGCCGCCATCGCGACCGACAGCGCCACGACGCCGTCCTCAGGCCGCCCCTCGTCCAGCCACTGCAGTACCAGCAGCATTTCGAGCCGCTTCGCCAGGTCATCCGTCACCCCCGCAGGATAGCCCGCTGTGGGTAGCATCCCCGCGCGGCCCCGCCCCGGGGCCATTCGTTCAAGCGGGAAGGACGGGGTTTGGACCTCTTCGAGTATCAGGGCAAGGAGCTCTTCGCGCGGCACGGCATTCCGGTGCCGTCTGGCGAGGCGGCCGAGACGCCGGCCGAGGCGCGGGCGGCCGCCGAGCGCATCGGCGACACCGTCGTCGTCAAGGCGCAGGTGCAGGTCGGCGGTCGCGGCAAGGCCGGTGGGATCAAGCTGGCGGCCAACGCGGAGGAGGTACGCGAGCACGCCGGCAACATCCTCGGTCTCGACATCAGAGGTCACGTAGTGCGTCGCCTTTGGGTCGAGCATGCGTCCGACATCGCCGAGGAGTACTACGCCAGCTTCACCCTCGACCGCTCGGCCAAG
>JBKKDD010000134.1:0-8100 GCA_046708705.1 Miltoncostaeaceae bacterium
CACCCGCGCCGATCGCGGCTGTACCCACACGCCCCGCCCGGCCGGCGCGCCCGGCAGCGCCGCAGGTCTCCGCCACGACGGCACCGGCCGCGGTTGCGACCGTCGTCGCGCCCCCCGTCCGAGCCGCCCGACCCGCGCCGACACCCGCTCCGCACGTTCCCGTCGTGACGCCCGCGCCCGAGCCGGTCGTTGAGCGCCCACGTGTCCAGCGCCCGGCGCGCGTGGCACAGACGCCGGTCCCCGTGCCCGCGGCCGAGCCCGTCGCGACGATCGCGCCCGAGCCGATTGTCACACCGCTCGCTGAGACCGTGCCGCACGTCGAGCTCCCGCCGGTGGCCGGGCCGATCGTCGCCGAGGTCATCCAGGCGCCACCGATCGAGACACCCGTCGCCGAAATCGTCGAGGCGCCACCCGTCGAAGCGCCCACAACGCCCGTCGCAGAGGTCATCGCGCCGGCCGAGCCCCAGACGGTCGAGCCGCCCGTGGTCGTCGCCTCCGAGATCCGCGAGAAGGCCGCTCCGGCGCGTCGCCCCCGGACTCGCCGACCCTCACGGACCACGGCCGAGCAGCTCGAGCCGACCGCGGTCACGCCCGAGCCCGTCCCGGTTCCGGAGCCCGTCGCAGAGCCCATCCTGGTCGTCGAGCCGATCGACCTGATCGACCTCGCCCCGCCGGTCGAGGCGCCCCCCGCCCAGACCGAGATCGTGATCGCGACCCCCGAGGACGCGCCCACCGCGACCACGCCCCCCGGCTGGCCGTCGTTCGGTGAGTTCGCCAAGCCCGGCGCCGTCGACAAAGCCTCGGCACCGTCCGAGCCGGCCGAGGAGGTCGCCCCGACGGAGGGGTTTCGGACGTACCAGGCGGTCTATGAGCGCACGGCGCTTCGCGGCGACGACGAGACACGCGCGGCAGCCGATCAGCTCGCGCGCGAGGACGCGTGGGAGCGGGCAGCCGAGGCGGACGACGCGACACCGGAGATCGTCGTGGTCAGCCACTTCCTGTCGCAGACGGCGACGCCGCCGCCCGCGCAGCCCGTCGAGACCGAGACGTCCGGCACCGAGTGGCCAATCGCGTTCGAGCCCGTCCAGAAGGGGGAGCTGGAGGCGGCCGACGAGGTCGAGATGGTCATCGAGACCCCCCGCTCCCTCGATCTCGCCGAGCAGCCGCATTGGAGCGACCAGGAGTGGCTCGACGCCCGGCTGGAGGCGGCCGAGCGGGAGCTGCACCGTCTCGCCAAGCGCACCAAGGGGCAGGACGGCGACCTGCGCAACGCACGGCGTCGGGAGATCGCCGAAGCGGTCCGAATGGTGCTGGACGACGGTGAGCTCACCCCCCACTTCGACCTGCTGATGGGCAACGGGCGGCTGGAGTTCCACCGCCGCGGCCCGGGGCTCTCCAACACCACCGGCGAGATCCGGCGGCTGTCGACCGACGACGGTGACGACTCGCGGCCGCTCGGTCCGCAGATCAAGCCGTCGCGGGCAGTACACGCCCACAAGATCGACTGAAGCCTGAAGCCACCGTCAATCGTGGATGCGGGGCGTGCGGGCGCCGAGTCAGGCGGGTGCGGGGGAGCACCCGCAGGGTGATCCCACTTCGGGTTGACCCGGACCCGCATGGCGACGGCGATCCGCGCGCATCCGCGCCGCGAGGGGCGGTGGCTTCAGGCTCAGGGCATCCCCGCGCGAACAGGGGCTATCCTTGGTGAATGCCCGACGTCATCGAGTACGCATCCATGATCGAGGCGGCCCTGCCCGGGGCCTCCGCGGTCGTGCATGACCACGGGGGCGGGGATCACCTGATGGCCGAGGTCGTCGCCCCGCAGTTCGACGGCCTGTCGCGGATCGAGCAGCACCGCCTCGTCTACGCCGCCGTCAAGCCCTACCTGGACGACGGGACCATTCACGCGCTCGCCCTGAAGACACGCACACCGGAGGACCGATGAGCGACACACTCACCATGACCGACGCCGAGATCCTCGACCAGATCAAAGCCGAGACCGCCGAGCACCGCGTCTTCCTCTACCTGAAGGGGACGCCGGACGCACCGCGCTGCGGGTTCAGCAACCAGGTCGTGCAGATCCTGAACATCACGGGCGCCGAGTTCGGCTCGCGCGACGTGCTGACGGATCCTCGGATCCGGGAGGTGCTCTCCGAGCACTCGGATTGGCCGACGATCCCGCAGTTGTTCGTCGACGGCAAGCTCGTCGGCGGATGCGACATCACCACCGAGATGTACCAGAGCGGCGAACTCCAGGAACTGTTGGGCAGCAAGTAGTCAGGGCGGCGGCCCGGCGAGTGGAAGGGATCTTCGCACTCGACGAGCCGCTCGCCGAACTGCACGCCCATTTGGGTGGCGGGGTTGACGCCGCGACGATGTGGGAGCTCGCCCACGAGCAGGGCATCAAGCTGCCATTCGAGGACTACTGGGGGTTCTCGCGCGCGGCGAGCGTGGGCGGCGGGGTGGCCGGGCTCGAGGGGCTCGACGCCATCTACCACCTGACCGAGCTGATCCAATCGAGTCCGGAGGGCGTGTTCCGTGCTGTGCACAAGATGCTCGCCGGCGCGTACCGCTCGCAGCGGATCACCACGCACGAGGTGCGCTTCAACCCGGCCAAGCGCAACCGCGGCGGCGAGCGCGACCTGGACGCGATCGTGATGGCCGCCGTCCACGCCGCCGATCGCGCCATGCTGGAGTACCCGATCCGCGCGAGCATCACGCTGATGATGGATCGCTGCTTCACGCCCGAGCTCAACGCCGCGGTCGTTGACAAGGCGATCCGCTTCGCAGGTCGCGGGGTCGTCGCGATCGACATCGGCGGTCCGCGACCCGCGGGCTCGGCGTTACCGTTCGACTACTCCGGCTTGGCGCCGCTGCTGGCGCGGGCCCGCGAGGCGGGGCTGGGCGTCACGTTCCACGCCGGTGAGGAGGGCGTCAACGCGCCCGATCCGTCGCCGTACCTGACCGAGCTGGCGCAGGTGGTGCAGCTCGGCGTCGACCGCATCGGCCACGGCATCATCGCCGCGTACGACCCGCGTCTGGCCGCGCAGATCGCCGAGCGCGGCATCGTGCTCGAAGTCTGCCCAACCTCCAACGTCAAGACCGGCGCGGTGCGAAACGAGGAGCAGATCGCCGAGATCGTCTACGCCCTCCGCGCCGCCGGGGTTGAGGTCGTGATCGCCACCGACGGCCCGGAGATGATCGGGACGCGCCTGCGCGCCGAGTACGCGATGCTGGTCCGCCTGGGGGCGATGACGCGCGACCAGGCACACCAGATCAACGCGCGCGCCCACGAGGTCAGCTTCGCCACCGGGTGGCGCGCCACCGGGAGGTAACGGACCCCCGGCGGTCTGCACTCCGAAACGGATCTCGCCAATTGGCCAAGCGAGGCTGGGCAATCCCGCACCGTGCGTCCCTGTTGCCAGGACCAGGCCTCGTGTTCCTTTGGGGTGAGACGTTGAGCCGATGTGAGGTGTTTCGGGGTGACCTGCCTGCCGTGCGCCGACATTCGTTCAGCGGATCGTAGTGACCGGGAGGCCGGGTGACGGCAGGGATGACGGTCAGCGGATGGCCGGCCACCAGGACCGAAGCGCGGAGCGAGCGCCATGAGAGGGGCCCGTGGGGAGACCCGCCCTCCCCACGCGGGTTGATCCGACGCGCACGACGGCACCCCGTGATCGCACCGGCGTCGAGTTTCGGCCCCGCCGCCGGTGCCTTTTGCCGGTCGGCTATCCGACCGAGTCGCGGAACGCAATCGCCTCGTGGCTGATGGCTGTCGCCTCCTCGATCGGGATGATCGGCGTGACCTCGAAGCGCAGCCACGGGGTCCACGGCTCGGTCGTCCGTGCAATGGTCTGGGCGCTGTCGACCTCGATGATCGCGACACCCCCAGTCCCGTCCGCCGTGCCGTAGAACCCCTTGAACTCCGCCCCGGATGGTGGCTGCCACGCCGCGAAGACCGCAAGGCCGCGGCGCTGGCTCTCCTCGGATGTGTTGATGAACGTCCAGGTGACGTGGAAGAGCATCGATCCCCCCTTCTTATCGCTGGTGCAATGGCGAGCCTATCCCCGCCGGCTGATCGGCGTCCAGTTGGTGACCAACCGAGACTCGTGCCGCGCCGGGTGTGGAGTGGACCGCAAGCCCGCTCACCATAACGGTCGGCGAACTCCGCTCACCCGGCGCCGACCACCTCCCCGAGGGTTGTGACGCCCGCGTGGTCCATCAGTGAGGCGAGATCCTCGTTGATCCGCCTGGGCAACCCGGCGCCCTCGTAGACCAAGCCCGTGTAGATCTGGACGAGCGACGCGCCGGCCAGGATCTTCCGCCAGGCGTCCTCGGCCGAGAAGATGCCGCCCACGCCGATGATCGGCAGATCGCCGGCGACGGCGTGGACCTGGCGCAGCACCGTGTCGGCGAGCTCACGAAGCGGCGCCCCGGACATTCCGCCACTCTCGGCCGCCAACGGTGACGTCGCCCCGACGCGACCCACCGTGGTGTTCGCGACGATCAGGCCGCTGGCCCCGCGGTCGCGGGCGATCCCGACGATCGCCTCGACCGACCCCGGATCCAGATCCGGCGCGATCTTGACGAGGATCGGCGTGGCGAGCTCTTGCGCCCGGTTGGCCGCGGTCAGGCGCGTCAGAAGTCCCTCCAGAGCGTCGCGCTCCTGCAGGTCGCGAAGGCCCGGGGTGTTGGGCGAACTGATGTTGACCGCGACGTAGTCGGCGTACGGGGCGACGCGCGCGAACGTCGATACGTAGTCGGCCGCGGCGTCCACCGCCGACTTGGACTTGCCGATGTTGATGCCCAGCGGGATGCGATGGGCCCGCCCGGACTCCTCCCACGCGGACAGGCGCGCGGCCACGACCTCCGACCCGTCGCTGTTGAACCCCAGGCGGTTGATGAGCGCGCGATCCTCGGGCAGGCGAAAGATCCGAGGCGTCGGGTTGCCGGGCTGGGGCAGGGCCGTGACCGTGCCGACCTCCGTGAACCCGAACCCCAGGTATGCCCATGCCGGCACGGCACCGGCCTGCTTGTCGAACCCGGCCGCCAGGCCGACGGGGTTCGGGAATGCCAACCCGAACAGCTCCTGACCGAGCCGGGGATCGTCGACCCGTAGGCGGCGCTCCACCAGCGCGCCGACCGGAGGGACCCGTGCCAGGGCGGCCAAGCCCCCCATCGCGATGCTGTGTGCCCGCTCGGGCTCGAGCCGGAAGAGCGCCGGCCGCAGAATGCCCCGGCGGCTCACCCGGCGGCGAGCCGGTCGGCCTCACGCGCGAGCGCGATGTCCTTCTCGGTGATGCCCCCCGCCGAGTGCGTCGACAGGGTGACGGTCACCCGGTCCCACCCGATCGCGAGGTCGGGATGGTGGTCTGCGCTCTCGGCGGCCGCGGCGAGCCGGTTGACGAAGCCGACCGACCCCATGAACCCGCCGTCCAACGTGAACTCCCGCACGAGCGCATCCCCCCGACGCTCCCATCCGGGCATCCCCGCCAGCTCGCTGTCGATCTCCTCGGTTGTGAGGATCCCCACCTGGTCCCTCCCGGTCGCTCGGGCTCGGTCGCTGCCGGGAGACTCTACCGCCGCCGCCCACCGCCCACGAGTCCAGACATACGCTCAACGCGTCTCGCTGCGCCCGCTGGCGGGCATCATGCCCGGCCGTAGACGGGGATCGCTGCGCCGGTCACCGCTCGCGCGGCGTCGGAACACAGAAACGCGATGACTGCGGCCAAGTCCGCCGGCGCGACCCATTTGGCCGGGTCGGCGTCGGGCTGGCCGGCGCGGTTGCCCGGCGTGTCGATGACGCTTGGAAGGACGCAGTTCACCGTTATGCCGTCGTGCTTGACCTCCTGGGAGGCCGCCTGCACGAGGGCGATCAACGCCGCCTTGCCCGCGGCGTACGCGCTGCCGCCGGCGAACGGCGCGACCGCCGCGCGGCTCGACACCGCGACGACCCGGCCGCCCCCGCGACGGACCATGCCCGGCAGCAACGCGCCCATCATGACCGCCGCGCCGGTGGCGTTGAGGTCGAGCTGACGCTGCCACTCCTCGCTCGTCATCCGGCCGAGTGGCCGATCGCCGAGGTACCCGCCCACCAGGTGCGCGAGGGCCCAGCATCCACCGTCGCCGTCGAGCTCCGCGGCGAGCGCCCCCGCCGCGTCGGAGTCGGTCACGTAGAGGCGGCGAAGCTCGACCCGCTCGCCGAGCGCGTTCCGTGCTCGCTCGGCCTCCGCCTCGACGACCCACGTGACGACGGTCCGGTATCCGGCCTCGACCATCGCCCGGCTCACCGCCAGGCCGAGTCCACCTGTTACCCCGGTGACGACCACGATCCGTCCCTGTGCCTGACTCATCTGTCCCCAGTCTCGTAATCATCGTCCCGCGTTACGCCGCAGTATCGCGAGGACCCCCGACGACCGCGACCCCGTTCGGGCCCCATCCGACGCGCTAGCGTTCCCGATGTAGGCGACCCCGCGATAGAACGGGGCACCTCGTGCGGGCCGTTAGCTCAGTTGGTAGAGCAGGGGACTTTTAATCCCAAGGTCCTGGGTTCGAGTCCCAGACGGCCCATTACGAGTGATCGCTTTCCCAGAGCCGGAAATCGACGCTCATTATCTTCTCAAGCGGCACCCGAATCTAAACGGGGGTCAACGTAGGGTCAACACGAGCGGGACTGCGATTCCCGAGCACGTCCGACTTGGGTGGCCCAGGGAGCGGGCCGGCGACCTACCGCGCGACGCTTCCGACCCATTCGTATACGTTCGCGACGATTACGCCCTGGTCTGGTCTCTCAAGCGGGACGCGGATGCGCCGGTACCGCGTTCCCTCGAAGACATCGAGATCAGGCAGGATCTTCTCAAGCAGTGGAGAGCTAAAGACCTGCACGGCGACTGCTTCGCCTTCAGGTATCCACTTAAAGGCGAGGAGACCGCTGATGGGGTGGATAACCCCACGCACGGCCCCCTCGCTCCACTCGCCCACAACCTCACCGAGGCGGGAGTTGAACTGCTCTCCAGGCGCAAGCGTTCCGTACGTCGCCAGTCGATGGTCCGGGCAGGCGAAGAGCGCATCAAAGATGGTTTCGATAGCTCGACTGGTGACGGCGCAGACCTCCCGGTCACGGTCGACGAGTCGAGGATGAGTCCCGTGTAGTAGTCGAGGTCTGGTCGTGGCCCCGCGCCGCCTTCGCTGACCGCAGGCTTCGTGAGCTTGTCGCGGTTCCTTCGTAGGAGGCGCTTGATCTTCGCTCGAACGCGAGCCTCGGCGTCCTCGCGCCGGGTCCAGTCAACGGACAGGTCGTGGCGGATGCTCTCGACCAGTTCGTGGGGCATTCCGATCTTGGGGCATTCCGATCTTGCGTTGCCGGGCGGAGAGGCAGCGGCCCGCGAGGCGCGCGTCGGGCCGAGTTCGGTACGGCCTGGTTGAGCCCATCGGCGAGGTTGACAGGCTGAAACCTGCCGGCGTCGAGCAGTTGCCGCCACTCGCCCTCGTCGCGCTCCCGGCCGTCGACAAGCGAAAGCATTACGAGGTCGATCACTTTCGACGGGTGGCGTGAGTTACCGGCTGGCACAACAGAATCGATGATGAGCAGTAGTGCATGATCTGGCGCTGCGTCGCGAACCTTTCTGAGTATGCGTACTGCGGCGTCGTTGTCCCAGTCGTGGGAGGACTTTTGCGAGCACGTCGCCTCCGGTCGGAACCTCCTCGACGAAGCTCCCACGTACGACGCGACAACGGTCGCCTAGGTCCGCGCTGGCGACGCGTATGTCGGCTTCGTCCGCGGCATCGGGCAGGTCGAGCACCACTCCATTGAGTCGACGGTACCGCTGCAAAAGTTCGATCACGAGCGTCCCGTTCCCGCCGCCGACATCGACGACGGTCTCACCGTCCTGCCAGGCGAGCCCGCTGATCAGCTCGATCCGCCCTTGCGCCCCTTCCTGCATCACGCGATTTGAACGGCGCCCCGACGTCGGGATTGCGATCCAGCCACGTCCATCCGTCCGGGCTTCACCAATTCGACTCTGCGGGGACATCCTCGGCGTGGGCCTGGCCAGAGCAATCGTTCTGTGCTTGTGGTGTAGGTGACGAACGTCGTAGACT
>JBKKDD010000135.1:0-2751 GCA_046708705.1 Miltoncostaeaceae bacterium
CGCTCAGGAACGCATAGTCCGAAATCACCGGTGCCGTCAGTTTCTTCTCCGTTCCGGCCCGACCAACTTGACGAGCATCCCTCGCAGCTACCCGGTGCCCGGGGTGCCAAAACGCGTGCGGGTGTTACGACATCGCGGGAGCGGGGACAGGGCGCGGGCAGAGCTGACAGGCACCGTCACGACACGAGGAGGACGCATGGTCGCTCGGAGGACAGGGTCGCCGTGATCACCGGTGCGGATTCGGGCATCGGCCAGGCGACGGCGATCGCGTTCGCCCAGGAGGGCGCCGACGTCGTCATCAACTACCTGGACGGCGCGGTGGGCACGCAGGAGACCAAGACACAGGTGGAGGCCGCCGGCAGGAAGGCGATCGTCGTGCAGGCCGACATCGGTGACAAGGGCGACGCCGCGCGGATATTCGACGAGGCCGTCGCGACGTTCGGGCACGTCGACATCCTGATGAACAACGCGAGCGTGGACGCGTCCGGCACCTACGTCGCCGACCTCGGCGAGCATCCCGATGAAGCGTGCCGCCGAGCCCCGTGAGATCGCAGCCCTGGCGGTGTTCCTGGCCTCCAGCGACGCCGACTACGTCACCGGCTCCAGCTACGTCATGGACGGGGGGCTGATGCAATACCAGGGTCAGGGGGCGTAACGTCGTCCCACGCGTGCCCGTCTGCGATCACCTGCAGGCGGGCGCGGGTGGGCGCGTCGCACAATGCGCCCGCCAGCGACGACTCGAACGTCTGGCGGGGATCGGCGCCCAGAATGCGGGCGACCTCGTGCTCGCGCGCCAGGTCGGTGTCGAACATGGCCGGATCGTCAGTCGAGATGGAGCAGCGCACGCCCGCGGCCAGAAGCTGCGCCAGCGGGTGCTCGGCGAGGGTCGCGACGACGCCGGTGCGCAGGTTGGAGACGGGGCAGACGTCCAGCACGACACCGCGGTCGGCCAGCTCGCGCAGCAGGCCCGGGTCCTCGACCGCCCTGATCCCGTGGCGGATGCGGTGGGCGCCGAGCGTCTCGAGCGCGCCGCGGACCGAGGCGGGACCGGCCACCTCGCCCGCGTGGGGAACCGACGCCAGGCCGAGTTCGCGCGCGAGCGCGAACGGGCGCTCGTAGAGCTCGGGCGGGTACTTCGCCTCGAGCCCGCCCAGCCCGATGCCCACGACCCCACGATCGCGGTAGGCGGCGCACCGGCGCACCAGATCCAACGCGTCCTCCTCGTGACAGCCCCGGTAGATGTCGGGGGTCAGCCGCACCTGGACACCGTGGCGCTCCTCTGCCTCCTGCGCGCCGTCGCAGTATCCCTCCAACATCGCCTCCCACGTCACACCTCGCGCGACCCGCTCGGCCGGCGAGAAGATGCCCTCGAGGTACACGCAGCCGTGCGCGGCGGCCTCGGCGGCGTAGTCGACGACGATCCGCCGGAAGTCGTCGTGGGTCTGCAGCGCGTTGGTCGTGAGGATCCACACCTCGATGAAGTGGGCGAAGTCCCGGTAGCGGTACAACTCGGCGAGTCCCTCGACCGTGTCGGCGGGCAGGGCGTAGCCGTTGCGCCGTGCGATCGCCAGCAGTGTCGCCGGACGCACCGTCCCCTCGAGATGCACGTGGAGCTCGATCTTGGTACGGGGCGTCACGAACGAGGCAAGAACGCCATCGTCGTCGCGTGGCCTCTCGTCTGAACCGCTCGTCGGCGCCAGGTGACTTCCACCCCGTGGATCATGGTGCGCGGGGGACGCCCGCTCTGGCTGCTCGCTCCGTCCGGCGCGGTTCGTCTCAGCGCTTGGTGACGAAGTAGCTCGCGATGGGCTTCGAGACATACCGTCTCGTCGTTCGAGTGTAGGACCACACGTACCAGATGTACTGCTGTCCGCGCTTGAGCCGGCCTTTGGGGACCCTGAAGGTGGTGCGCGTCGGAAAGACCGAGAGCACCTTTTTGCGGCCGAGGTAGACCTGCACGTTGAAGAGCGACGTGCCGGCGTGCATCCGGCGCCATTTCAGGAGCGGCTGCAGGCTTACCGTGCGTCCGGCCGCCGGGGTCATGAACTGCGCAAACCGGGTCGCGGGCTTTCGCACGGCGACCACGGTGCTGATCACGAAGGGGATCGTGCTCTCCGGGCCACGGTTGCCGCTGCCATCGATCTGCCGCACCCGGAAGGTGAGACGGTGGACGAGGTTCGGGGCGAGTGGAAGGGCCGGCGTCGTCAGCGTCGTCGTCGTCGCGATCCGCTCGACGCCAGGTCCGAAGATGCCCGCCCCGGCCGCGTCGGTGATGTCCCACTCGAACTTGTCACCCGCCTCGGCGCCCTCCCACGAGAACGTGGGGGTCAGGGGACGCGTGGTGCCGGCCGGTCCGGTCAGCGACGTCGGTGGACCTGGTGGGGTTTGGTCGACGATGAAGACGAACCGCTGGCTGTAGAAGCTCGGGTTGCCGACGGCATCGACGACCCGCACGCGGAAGTTCAGGATGCGATCCCCGGCGCCGAGCGTAGGTGTGACGGCGGCATTCGCGATCGGCGCGGCCGTGGTTCCCTCGGAGACCACGGTGTCGCCTTCAAGGAGCTGCCACTGTGAGGTTGCGCTGGTCGGCGGCAGTGACCACGCAAACGCGAGGGGGGACTTGGAACCCGTTGGCGACGGGGGCCCCGACAGGACGGCGGGCGCGTCGGGTGCGAGCGTGTCCACGACGAACGTGCCGATGACCGTCGGCTCGCCGCCGTCATCGGCGGCCAGGAGGGTGTGCGGCCCTTG